>JAUVAG010000189.1 GCA_030591825.1 Dethiosulfatibacter sp. | reverse complement strand
GTGGCGCGCAAGGTGAGTCCGTCCGTGTCAGTGCTCGGCCCCGCCGAAGCACCCCTGGCCAAGCTCAAGGGCAGGACTCGCTGGCATCTTTGGCTTAGAGCCTCCGACCGCAAGGAGCTTCGGGAGACCGTCAGGCAAGTAATTGCGCAAGTTGAGGCCGAGTCGGGCGCTCGTAAAATCTGGATAGGATATTCATTGAAAACAATTATGAGTTCCTTCTTCAATACCTGCAACAAAGATAGCTTCCACAACTATGTGGACATTTATCTGAATCATCTGTCTATAAACCCGGATGACAGGGAAAAAATGTTTATAATGCTTGATTCACTATGGAGACTGCCCTACCAGGAACTGAAAGAAGAACAGGTAGATAAGGCTGTTGATTTTCTTGTGAAGTTTTACGACAAGGACTTGGATATAGCAACGACAACACTTGATACACTTGAAAGAATCACACATCTTCTTGGCAAGGATGCATGCAGGTACGATAAAATTGTGGATCATATAAAAAAACTTAATCACCACGATGAACACTGCAAGACTTTCCTTAAATTTAAAATTGCACAAAACCTGGAACTCGACAAAATAACTATTGAATTCTATGAAGCAAAACTTTATGAAATGTCAAGAGATTTGTCAGACTTATTCCTAATGAACCTAAAATCAGCAGTTCCATGGGTTGTAAAAGCAACAAATATTAAGTATATAGAGGAATTCATCAAATATATTTCACCTATATCCAAGCTTCATACGGCAACTCACCTTTGCAACCTTGTAAAGGTAAGCGCTGTTGAATTTGTAAGAAACAAGGCGGGTCGAACACTACTTAAGCTTGCACCCCTCCTTTCAATAGACCAAAGAAATGATGTTTACATAGAGCTTTTTCGTGGACTAGAAATCGAAGGCTATGAATTTTCAAAATATATCCCTAAATATCTTGGTGAATTTATGCTTTATCTCCATCCTACGGAATTTGACGAGTCTATCGACGATTTCGAGAACCATGTTAAAAAGAAAAGTTCACGTACAATTCCACTGATATTGAACACCATGGGTGTAATCATAGAGCACTACCATAATTATCCAAACAGGTTTGAAGAAGACAAGGAAGTATATGAAAAGAGACTTGTGAGAATACTAGGACTCTTCCTGTCTGGTCTTTCAAACTACGATGAGAATATAAAACAAGAATCATTCCTTTTTATTGGAAAGAATATCTTTGATTCAGATCATCTTTCCCTTGAAATGAAATGCCAGATATACAAAAAAATATGCAAGAAACTCATTACACTTCTGTCCGAAAAAAACCTTGAAGATGTTTTCTTCATCAATAACTCGGCATCACTAAATCACATTTACAGGTTCATAAGTGATTACAGCTTTTTCTTAGGAGATATTGTACTTAAAGAGAAAAAAAAGATTGCTATATTCCCGGGTACCTTTGACCCCTTCTCAATAGGACACAAGCAGATAGTGAAGGAAATAAAGGCCAATGGGTTTGAAGTCTATCTAGCCATAGATGAATTCTCCTGGTCAAAGAAAACTCAGCCAAGGCTTTTGAGAAGACAGATAGTAAACCTGTCCATAGCTGATGAGCTGGATGTTTATCTATTCCCGGCGGAAATACCTATCAACATTGCTAACAATAAAGACATAGCATCCCTTAAGGAACTCTTTGTCAACAAGGCGATGTATATTGTTGTAGGAAGTGATGTAATAGTCAATGCAAGTGCATACCACAAGAGGGTATCCAAATCTTCAATACACTCACTAAACCATATAATATTCAGAAGGGCAAACTCTTTTTCAACTGAAAAGGAAGCAACTAAATCCGATGATGCTGCAAAGAGAATCAAGGGAGATGTTCTGGAACTTGAGCTTCCAGTTCACATGGAGGACATCAGCTCATCACTAATCAGAGAACTTATAGATGAAAATAGAGATATATCAAACCTTATTGACCCTTTGGCACAGAAATTTATCTATGACTATAACTTGTATCTTAGAGAGCCTCAATACAAAACCCTTATAGAAACTACATCACTTGATATCGATATAGTTGAAAATATGAGCGACCAGATAATAAACGAAATAGGCCATCATATATTTATCCATACTGACCTTTATGAAAATGTTGGTGAAGATATAAACAATAAAGATATTAAGTTTCTTATTATAAGAGAGTCAACCAAGGCAGGCAAGATAATAGGTTTTTCAGCCTTCCACTTTATCAAACTTACAGAACTTTACAGAGAGTTTAAGAATACCAAAGTTACGGAACATATAAGGGAAGCGGCTTCAGGTAGGATAATGATAATCGACGGAATATACACAAACAAGGAATACAGCAACGAGGATATAGAACAGATTATCATTACAGAAACTCTGTCACACGGATTGGAAGAAGATCTAACTTATGCTGTTTACCACAATATCCTTACAAACATAGACTCCAATAAAATATCAGAAATCCTTGAACTTCAAGGATTTATAAAGCTGCCTGTTGAAAACTTCGGACTACCCGTATACGGCGTAGACATGAGAAAGACTGCATCATTGATGCTCAATCTGAAAAGTTTTCTGAAGGAACCATTCAGCAAAAACAATAAAGTGAAAAGAGTCGTACAAGAATCAAGGAAAAGACTTCAAAAATCATTAACTAACCTGTATCCAGGTTCCTTGGTTCTATCCTTTGACAACGAAATGCTTCACCACAAACTCATTAAAAAAATATGTGAATCTAACAAGGTATCCAATGTACCGTATGAAAAAAGACGTATGGGTGAATCCATGTGTGTACCATTTGGAACAATACTACAGGGCAAAGTAGTACCAAACACAGTTACAAAATCACTACATACTGAAAAAATGTTCAATTCAGACCTTGAGAATTTCACCATAGGAGAATACCCCAACTATCCAACTTTGCCTCATCAAATAAAGACAATAAAGTCTTTTGACAGGCCTGTAATACTTGTAGACGACCTTCTTCACAAGGGCTACAGAATAAAGGCAGTAAGTCCCCTCTTCAGAAAGGAAAACATTCCTGTTGAGAAGATCATTGTTGGAATACTATCTGGAAGAGGCAAGGAACTGATGGATGTCAGAGGCCGCGATGTAGACTCGGCATACTTTATACCGAATCTTAGAATATGGTTCAATGAAAACCTTATGTGTCCATTTCTGGGTGGAGATACACTCCTTAAGCCTAACAATGAACAAGGCAATCTGATTCAATCAATAAACCTGATACTACCATATGTTGCTCCGCATTTCATAAGAGAAACGAATAAAGAGAAAATCTATGATCTGTCCATGACCTGTCTTGAAAATGCTAGGGACATAATGCAGACAATTGAAAAAGAATACCAGAAGATATATGAAAGAACACTAACCCTTGGAAGACTGGGAGAAGTAACAATTTCTCCAAGATTCCCATATAAAGGTAGCAATATGCATTACGACTACAATAAAAAGCCATCACTCTATATCGAAAACGATATAGAAGAACTTAAAAGACTCAAAAAAATAATCAAGTAGGTGCATTATGAAAATCTTTTACTATTCACTTAACAATAAGAAACTTTTTTCACTTTCAAAATATAAGGATCTCAAAGCTGCTAAAGGAACTGGTTTCTTCAGCGGCGATGACACAATATATTTCCTTGGAAATATGCCAATAAATAAATCAAGAGGAAGTTTCTGCCTTTCAGATTCTTCTCTTCTTTTTGCTGAAAAAGAGAACTTGGATTTGCTCAAATCCCCCGAAGCAAAGATAGGAATTCCTGAAAAGCTGTCTCTGAAGATTTCAAACAAACAGGTAGTCTATATCAACAAAAGCTATCCAAAATGGAAGGATATGTTGGATTATTCTACTCCCGAAAAATGGAAGGTTAACCTTCTTGCCCTTGGAGATGTTGGAAGCACACTTCTCATTGGTCTTAAGCTCCTCGGAGGCAATACGATATCAAAAATCGGTATACACGACAGGATTCCTGAAAACCAGAAAAGATGGGAAATAGAAATGAACCAGGTTTCACTTCCATTTAACAACAATCTTCCGGAAATTGAAATTGTTGAATACCAAGACCTCTTTGACTGCGACATGTTCGTCTTCTGCGCATCAAAGG
>JAUVAG010000197.1 GCA_030591825.1 Dethiosulfatibacter sp. | reverse complement strand
TCCGTCATAGTAGAATGAATTAGATTAAATAATAAAGAATATTTTAAGGAGGAGAAATTTCATGTACGCACTATTAGCATTTGTCCCTATTTTAGTTGCTATAGTATTGATGACTGTATTCAACTGGGGAGCTAAAAAAGCGCTGCCTGTATCTTGGGTGACAGCTGCAGTAATAGCCCTTACAGTATGGAAGATGGATTTAGGAAGTGTTGTAGGTTACTCGGTGTTTGGGGTGTTTAAATCTTTCGATGTTCTGATAATAATATTCGGTGCAATACTTATTCTCAACACTTCGAAGCAGTCGGGAGCCATGTCCACTATTAACAACGGTTTCAGCGGTATTACAAAGGACAGAAGAATTCAGGCTTTGATAATAGCTTGGATGTTTTCAGCATTTATTGAAGGCGCTGCAGGATTTGGAACGCCGGCGGCGCTGGCAGGACCACTCCTTGTAGGATTAGGGTTTCCTCCCTTGGCTGCAGCAATGATAGCACTTATCATGAACAGCACTCCTGTAGCTTTTGGAGCAGTAGGTACTCCCATATTTGGAGCCATGAGCACATTATCTGGTAATTTAAATGCTATAGGTGCAGATGCTGCAGCATACCAGATGGCCCTTACAAAGTGGTCGGCACTTGGACATGCTGTTGTAGGTACTTTTATACCCCTCTTTGCAATATGTTTGATGACCAGATTCTATGGTGCAAACAAATCTTTCAAAGATGGCTTAAAGGCAGCACCTTTTGCGATATTCTCAGGATTGTCATTTACGGTGCCTTATTTTCTTATCGCAACAGCATTCGGACCGGAACTTCCAGCTTTGGCTGGAGCTTTTATTGGATTAGCCATAGTTGTACCTGCTGCTAAAAAGGGATTCCTAATTCCAAAGGAAATATGGAGATTCCCTTCCGAGGAAGATTGGGAAGAAGATTGGAAGTCGATGGTGGATTTGGGGAAAACAGCAGAATCGAATATGTCTCTTCTGAAGGCATGGACTCCATATATACTTATAGCTTTAATACTTGTTGTTACTAGAATTCCCTATTTGGGATTGAAGGGACTTTTGGCATCACAGCAGATAATGGTATCAAACGTTATGGGTACAGGTTTGGACTATAGCTTAAAGTGGGCTTACTTGCCTGGCACAATACCGTTTATGCTTGTAGCTTTGCTGACTCACTTTTTCCACGGCATGAAGGCCGATGAAATAAAGTTTGCATGGAAGAACACCTTTAAACAGATATCAGGTGCGGCAATAGCTTTGTTTGCAGGAATAGCCATGGTTCAACTTATGCTTAACTCCGGTACCAACGAAGCAGGTCTTGAAAGCATGCTTACTGAAATGGCCAAAGCACTTGCTGCTATATCAGGAAGCGGCTATGTATTCGTTTCACCTTTCATAGGAGTGCTGGGAGCTTTTATGTCCGGTTCAAACACTGTATCAAACATACTATTCTCATCGCTTCAGTTTGAAACCGCAACAATACTCGACATGCCTCAGGTTTTAATAACAGCAATGCAAGTAATAGGTGGTGGAATAGGAAATATGGTTTGTGTCAATAATGTTGTAGCCGTATGCGCAACCGTAGGAGTAATAGGTATGGAAGGCAAGCTGATAAGGAGAAATGCAATACCGATGTTCATATATTCAATAGCAATAGCTGTATTTTTCGCAGTTTTGATATACACAGGATTCAATCCTTTTCCGCTCTAATGCTCGAGACCCTCTTTATAGAGGGGTTTTTGCTACTTCTTCCAATTTGTTATTTTCATTAAAATGTAATTGAATGAGAAGACGAAATTTATTTAATAAATTTAGTAGTAACTAAATGAGAGGATAGGGGTTTGATTGTTTAGTGGAAGTTGTGATATAAAAACTCTGGAATAATCATGATAATATAATCCAAAGCATGAAAAGGTTATCCTGTGCAAATAAACTGAAATGGTTGAAAAATGGACGAAAAATGTAGACTTTAAGGTTGTTCTGTGTTAATATAATAATTCTGGTTTAAAACTAAATAGAACCCAGTTATGGATCTGAGGCATTTTGTAAATGCCTGAGATTAATGTTTAAGGAGAATTAATGACAACAAAAAAATTAAAAAGTAACACATGGAACTTTATCAAAATGAAAATTGAAATTTTGGCTGGACTTACGGTAGCCCTTGCTCTTGTACCTGAAGCAATAGCTTTTGCCTTTGTGGCAGGAGTGGATCCTTTAGTGGGCCTCTATGCAGCTTTTATAGTAGGATTAATAACATCCATATTCGGAGGAAGACCTGGAATGATTTCAGGTGCCACAGGAGGACTTGCAGTAGTTATGATTCATCTTGTTTCCCAATATGGAGTTGAATATTTATTTGCAGCAGTTGTGCTGATGGGAATTATTCAAATTATTATAGGGTTGCTTAAACTGGGACAATTGGTGAGGATGATACCTCATTCTGTAATGCTTGGTTTTGTAAATGGGTTGGCAATTGTGATTTTTCTTGCACAACTCGATAACTTTAAGGTTGAAAATGCAAATGGAATGCTAGTGTGGATGACTGGAAATAGTTTGTTGACAATGGCAGGATTGGTAGCATTGACTGTAGCTGTAATATATATAGGGTCAAAGTTTGTAAAAGGTATACCGGCACCTTTGTTGGCTATTATTACAGTCACAGTAATGGTAGGAGTACTTGGAATCGAAACAAAATCTGTTGGAGATATTGCTTCTGTCGGCGGTGGACTACCAAAATTCAGACTACCTATGGTTCCACTAAATATGGAAACATTGAAAATCATTCTTCCACATTCAATAATATTTGCCATTATAGGTCTTATAGAATCACTTATGACACTTACTCTTGTTGATGAAATAATAGAAAACAAGGGAAGCGGCAACAGAGAATGTTTAGGACAGGGATTGGCAAATCTTGTAACAGGTTTCTTTGGAGGAATGGGTGGCTGTGCAATGATAGGACAAAGCATGATAAATGTGGAGTCTGGTGCAAAGGAAAGACTTTCGGGAATTTCAGCTGCACTATTCCTTTTGGGATTCATACTTTTTGGTTCAGTTTTAATAGAAATAATTCCAATAGCGGTACTTGTAGGAGTAATGTTTGTAGTTGCCATTTCAACTTTTGAGTGGACAAGCTTCAGGATAGCTAAAAGTATACCTAAAAGCGACCTGATTATCATTGTTCTTGTTTCTTCTTTAACTGTCATATATGATTTGGCAATAGCGGTTATAGCAGGTGTTATTGTAGCATCACTTGTGTTTTCATGGGAAAAGGGAAAAAGGATAGATATATTCAAGGCAATGGAAGGAGATTCAAAAGTTTATTCTCTTAGAGGAGCTTTGTTTTTCGGGTCTGTAAGAACTTTTATTGATTCTATTGATACGACCGTTGATGCGAAGGATGTAATTATAGATTTCAATCATGCCAGAATATTTGACCATTCGGCAATCGAGGCCATAAACAATGTGACTGAAAAGTTTAAAAATGTTGGGAAAAAAGTCCATCTGAGAAATCTGAGTACTGAATGCTTTGCATTCGTTCAGGGCTCCAGTGATATTATGGACGTTAATATAATAGATTAAGTTAAAAGACAGAGGATAAAAGTTTCCTCTGTCTTTGATTTTTTGAGATTTTTCTTATAGATATAATAAAATTGACCCTGTGAGATAGACAGTTAAAAAAAGAGACCTTTCTCTTAAAACTAACTGATTCTGTTTTACAGGGTCCATTTTATTGTCTACGTAGAAGTGTTTTTTTAGTGAATTGAAGAAAAACTAAGTTGACTTACAAAAAAGTGCCTACTTGAAGGAACTTCCCAAATATAATATACTGTTAACCATATACACAGTATGATACAAGGAGATTATCATGATAACAATAGTTGCTAAATGTATTATAAAAAAAGACAAGGTTGAAGAATTCAAAAAACTAGCAGAAGCGCTTGTCAAGGAAAGCAAGAAGGAAGCAGGTTGTATTTCCTATGATTTGTTTGAAGATATTAAGGAACCGACTGTTTTAACTTTTATTGAAGAATGGAAGGATATGGATGTCATTGAGGAGCATAACAATACAGCTCATTTCACTTC
>JAUVAG010000153.1 GCA_030591825.1 Dethiosulfatibacter sp. | reverse complement strand
TGTGCTTTTATACCTGATTTTTTTAGAATAAGGCAACTACAACCAATTTAAAACACTCTCATTATGTTAAAAAGGATGTTCTCAATACCATTTACCGGTGGTCCTATAATCCTTCCTACATTTCCAGTTATAAGGAGTAAAATTAGACCAATCCTTATATACTGGCTATATTGATGGAAGAAGTTATATACCCTTCTTCCTCCTATGTCCTGAAGAATATGGTGCCCGTCAAGGGGTGGTAATGGTATTAGATTAAATACCATAAGTACAATATTTATCCTTACTACATAACGAAGCATCTGATACAGGATGTATCCCATTTCTGTATTTGCAAACTCCATAAAATTTCCTATATAAATCTTTAATATAAAAGTAAATACTATGGCTGTAATCAGATTCATCACAACTCCCGCCAGAGAAACAATTATGTCATCCCTTTTAGGATTCTTAAAGTTTCTTGGGTTTATCATCACAGGCTTTGCCCATCCGAAATGTAAAACTAAAAGGCAAATAAATCCCATTGGATCCAAATGCTTAAACGGATTGAGTGTAAGTCTTCCCTGATATTTAGGTGTATCGTCACCCATGAGTACTGCTGCCAAAGCATGGCCGTATTCGTGAATTGAAATGCCTATAAGAATCGCCGGAAGCCAAATCAACATAGACAGTATACTTTCTAACATATTTCCTCCTGTTGTTACTACAGCAATTCATCTAAATTTCGCTGCAGAAATTATTATATCATTAGTAACAAATTCATTTCAAAATCATTATTGTTTCTAATTTATTGAAATTACATTATACCTACTATACATACTTATCTTAACTAAATCAAGTATAATGGTTAAATCTTAATTAAAGTTTAAGTTAATACAAAAATAATCCAAACTATCAACTTTATCTGGCATATGTGATATAATATTGTATGAAATTATTTGATTAAACTTCAAAAATACAAAAAGAACCGTCCCTTTTGTATTTTTGTTCAGGAGGTAGCAATATGTACAAGGTTGGAATAATAACTGCAAGCGATAGTGGCTCGGAAGGTAAGAGAGATGATTTGAGCGGTCAGTTAATACGAGAAATTGTAGAAAAAGCAGGCTATTTTGTAGTGGATTATAAAATGGTGCCTGATGATATTGAAATGATTAAGGAAACAATAATATACATGTGTGATGGAATTGGTGTTGATCTTGTCCTCACAACAGGTGGTACTGGGTTTTCAAGAAGGGACAATACTCCGGAAGCCACCCTTGCAGTTATTCAAAAAAGGGTTCCAGGCATTCCTGAGGCAATGAGGTATCTGAGCCTTCAAATAACTCCAAAGGCAATGCTTTCACGCGCTGAAGCCGGAATAAGGAACAATACTCTCATAATAAACCTACCTGGTAGTCCTAAAGCAGTAAGAGAGTGTCTTGAATATATTATTGGTCCAATGGAGCACGGACTTGATATTCTGAAGGGTTCCGCCACCAACTGTGCCGAAGAATAGAAAAAAACCAAACCCATACTGAAACTTGATAACAGTTCAGTATGGGTTTTTGGTTATCATTTAAATTTGGCTTACACCAATATCATATTATAGCCGAACGTGTTCTTAAAATTATTCTCAAAAGATTTTAGATAGGCTTTCTCCAGGGTTATATCCCCTTCTGCCATAGTCTTTATTATTACAGTATCATTGTGGGTGTCACAGGTAATATCGCTGATTTTTCTGCTGAGGCTCCTGTCCAGTCCTTCCGCCAACTTGATGAGAATGCTCAGTTTTTCTATGATTTCAACCTGCTTGTCTGAAAGAATCCTGTAATAGTCTTCCAGGTCTATCTTAAGCTTGCTTGTGGTATGATTTCCTGCAATTATTGCAGCCATGAGCTGTTTTTTGTTGTTAATACCCTTCAGCATGGAATTGAGCATTATATAGAAGGTATGCTTGTGATGGTCCTTGTAGTCAAGCATCCTTCCCACATCATGAAGCATGCTGACTGCATAAATGATGTCACTCATTTCCTCATCTATTCCATGCACGTCCTCAAGCTCTTCAAAGAGCCTCTTCATGAGAAAATACACATGTTCAGAATGTTCTATGTTCACATTGTACACAACCATCATATTTTCAACTGAAAGCCTCAGGGGATTTCCCTTGATATTGTCATATCCGAAACCGCATTTTTCGAACATGAGGCCTTCCCTCAATCCGTCCCTGCTTATTACAAGATTGCTTGAATTACAATGATCCAAAAGATACTTGACCGCTCCACAGGCTCCTACAAATATGTCCGACCTGTCCTTTCCCAGTCCGTTTATACTTTCTCTTTTCTTCCTACCCATGTCGGATACGGTATCAAAGAGAATATCAACATCATCTCTTTCAATATAGTAATTGTGGATAGCACTTAATGGATAGTTGTCCTTTCTTTTTTGAATCTTGCCTATTGTCCTTATGGTTCCACCTATGCCTATTAGGGGCAGGTCTTTTCCTTCCTTCAGCCATGGCACCTCTTCGTATTTTTCATTGATAAAATTCCTAAGCCTGTGAAGGTCTTCCTTTTTCGCCTTGTCCCTGAGATTGAAGCCATTGGCAAGATCCACAGCACCAAAGGGAAGGCTTATGGAATTCTTAAGCTTTCTGTCCCTGACAAGACCTATTTCCGTAGAACCTCCACCAATGTCCATGAATATGTAATTCTTCTTGTTTATGGAATTTATGGACCCTATATAGCCATACATGGCCTCTGCCTCTCCTGGAAGAAGTTCAACCTCAACTCCCAGTTCCTCAACTGCATACTCCATGAATTCCTCTCTATTTTTGGCCTTTCTAAGTGCAGCTGTGGCAACGATTCTTATCTCTTCGCATTTGCTTGACCGACAGTATTCAACCAGCATCTTCAATGTCTTCTTGCCGTATTCCATCTTTTCTTCTGAAAGGAAGCTGTTTTCATCAAGTCCCTCCGACAGTCTCACGCTTTCCTTGAAGCCATCTATGGCAAAATAGCTTTTTTCAGTTATTTCAGCTATTACAAGCCTGAAGGTATTTGATCCAATATCAATTATTCCATATCTCATATCATATACCCATCATTTCTTCTTTTGCATTCCTAATTTCAGTGACTGCTTTTTCATGAAGAATCATCTGTACATTTATTGATTCCTTGCCTCTCTTGTCAACCTTTCTATAGCTTCCATCCTCGAGCTGTAGTCTGCTTTTTTCAGTATCTGCAAGGCTCAGTTCTAGCATTTCCACAACTCTTTCCTTTAGCCTTCCGTTTTCTACGGGGAAAAGCACCTCTATCCTTCTGTCAAGATTTCTCGACATCCAGTCTGCACTTGACAAAAGAATGTCTGAATACCCCTCGTTATAGAAATAATATATCCTGCTGTGCTCAAGAAAGGTTCCAATTATACTCTTTACCCGTATATTTTCACTGAGACCTGGAATTCCTGCTTTAAGACTGCAGACTCCCCTTATTATAAGGTCTATTTCAACACCTTCATTAGATGCCTCGTAAAGCTTGTTTATAATATTCTTATCCACAAGAGAATTGAATTTTGCTATAATCTTTCCATAGCCACCGTTTTTCACATTCCATATTTCCCTGTCTATATAATGTTCAAAACCTTTTCTAATTCCATAAGGAGCTACGAATATCTTTTTATATTCCCTTTGTCTAGTATATCCTGTAATTGTATTGAACATGTTGGATATATCGCTGCATATGTCTTCCCTGCATGTGAATATTCCGATATCCTCATAAAGCTTGGCCGTTGAGTCGTTGTAATTGCCCGTAGACATATGGACATATCTTATTATTCCTTCGTCTTCCCTTCTCACTACTAGAAAAGCCTTGCAGTGAATCTTAAGTCCTGGAAGACCGTAAACCACGTGACACCCTGCCTTTTCAAGCTTTCTTGCCCATACTATGTTGTTTGCTTCGTCAAACCTTGCCTTGAGCTCAACAACTACTGTAACCTGCTTGCCTTTCTCGGCCGCTCTTATGAGCTTGTCAATAATTGGGGAGTTCTTGCTCACCCTGTATAGAGTCTGCTTAATGGCAAGTACATTTGGATCATCAACAGCCCTGTCGATGAATTCAAGAACCTTGTCAAAAGATTCATATGGAAGATGTATCATCCTGTCTCGCTCCCTGATTGCAGCGAAAATATCCTCCTCTCCAAAAAAATCAATTGCCTTCTGAGGCTTAGGGTCCTCGTCTATAAGATGTGAGAACCTTCCGTTTCCCAAGAAGGAAAACCAACTTGTAAGATCAAGAGGGGCAGTGAGTTCATATATTTCATCTGATGATACTCCCAGGTTCTTCTTAAGAAATTTCATCAATCCCTTGTCTCCCTTTTTCTGAAGCTCAAGCCTTACGGTAGATCCCCATTTCCTTTTTTTTACATACTTTTCTATTTCCAGTAGAAGATCTTCAGCCTCGTCTTCGTCAATTTCAAGATCAGCATCCCTTGTTATCCTAAATATTACTGTTCCAATAATTTCATATCCACTGAAAAGTCTGTCAAGATTATGCTCAATTATATCCTCTAGATAAACATATGCTGTTTCATCGTCATCAGATTCCACCTCAACAAATCTTGGTAATACTGAAGGAACCTGCACAACAGCGTATAGCTTATCATCTTCACCTGAGTCAATCTCTACGGCAATGTTAAGACTTTTATTCCCAAGATGCGGAAAGGGTCTT
>JAUVAG010000149.1 GCA_030591825.1 Dethiosulfatibacter sp. | reverse complement strand
TATATCATATAGCGTTTATTTGTCAATAATATTCAATGAAATAATATTTTTTTGAATTAGTTGACCATTCCGAATCCTACAAAACTTAGAAGCATGACTATGAGTCCAGCAGTCATTATTCCAAGGGAGATGAAGCCAAGTGATTTTTTGTAATCAAGCTTCAAAAATGAAGCTACTCCGCAGCCTGTCCATGCCCCTGTAGTAGGAAGAGGTATGGCTACTAGTAGAAAGAGTCCTATGAGTTCGTACTTCATGACCTTCTTGGCATTTTTGTCCACCTTGTCTACTATCTTTCCTGCCGTTTTTCTCAGCAGTTTCGTCCTAGCTATATACCTTATTACAGGTTTGAATATTTTCAATAATACAGGTACTATGATCATGTTGCCTGCAACGGAGATGAAGTAGCATTTCCATGGATCCATTCCTAGACCTATGCCCAGTGGAATTGCACCTCTAAGTTCAGCTATGGGAAGCATTGCCAGTATGAATACTGCGGCTTCTCTGCTGAGATTTTCTGTTATAAAATTCATTTTATACCCCTGATTGATAGCTTAGGAAAGTTAAAATATACATAAACCCTTGAAACGTTGGTTTTATGCGTTTAAAGATACTTTCCTTCGCCTCTTAATAACCGCTCATGCGGTTAACGTGGCGTAGCCACTTTCTTTTATTAAAAGAATAACTCCATAATTATATACTATTTGCAGAAACTTTGAAACAATTTAATCTTAAATAAGTCTAAGATTATATGCAAGATATATTATTGCAGGGATTGCCAATGAAAATGTAATAAATAATTAATGTAAATATTTAGAATTATCTGATATCATTAGACCGTAACTATTAAAATTTTTGAAAGGTAGATATGCGATATTTATTAGGCATATCAAAAAGGTAGCAATGAAACAGATTTTAGGCGGAATAAGAAAAACAGTTAAAGAATATAATATGATTCAGGACGGAGACAAGATAGTAATAGGAATATCCGGTGGAAAGGACAGTATGGTACTCCTTCATGGAATGAAGCTTTTTCAGAGATTCAGTCCTGTGAAGTATGACCTTGCAGCAGTAACTGTGGGAATGGGTTTTGAGAATTTTGATACAAGTCCAATAGATGAATTCTGCAAAAAAATTGATGTGCCATATTATGTGGTTGATACGAATATTGCTGAAATCATATTTGATATAAGAAAGGAAAAAAATCCCTGCGCTCTCTGTGCAAAGATGAGAAGGGGAGCCCTTAACAACAAGGTTACGGAGTTGGGCTTCAACAAAGTGGCCCTTGGACATCATGCAGATGACGCACTGGAGACACTTTTTCTCAGCATGTTTTACGAGGGAAGGGTTTCTACATTCAAGCCGGTCACATATCTTTCAAACAAGGATATACACTGCATTAGACCAATGGTGTTCTTGAAGGAAGCTCAAATTGAAGGAGTAATGAACAGGCACGACATACCAATAGTCAAGAGTGTATGTCCAATGGACAGGCACACAAAGAGGGAAGAAATGAAGTTGCTTCTAAAAAACATCTACAAGGATATTCCCGAAGGAAGAGACAGACTTATAGGGGCCATTAAAAACAAGGAACAGCTGAGCCTCTGGTTCTAGCTGCTTTGCTTAAAAAATAGAAAACAAAGGGGTAGACATATGAAAAAGAAAATTTTAGCATTAACACTATCAATGATGCTGGCTTTCACAATGGATGATGGTGGGGAAATGAAAACTCTCATGGAGGAAACAAGTGAGGAATATCTGTCTGATGGAATACAGCATATAAGCATTACAAGACAGACCAGTGATGGTCCTGTGGAAATAGATGTGCTAAAAATAGACATGGATAACAGGTATACAGACTTGAAGCCCGTTTATTCCGAAGAGATATCAAAAAGGGATAAGCTTACATCCATTGCAAATGAATGGAGTGCAACAGGAGCTGTAAACGGAGACTTTTTCAATATGGCAAATCCTTCCTTTACCTTTGGAACACTTATGGATGGAGACGACATCATATCTTCTCCAAACAGCAATCTTTACAATTTCCCAACAATTGTGAAGAATGGCAGTGATTTTGACATTTCAATAATAGAACCTTCCATGACTCTAGTGGTTGATGATGAGAAGTTGCCTGTAGCTGCTGTAAACAAGATTGGAGCCTTCAACGGTGAAATAATTGTACTTAACAGCGCCTGGGGTGAAGAATCAATGGGAAGTACCGAGACAAGGCCCCTTGTTGAAATTGTAGTGTACAGAAACAAGGTGAAAAGCATAAACATTGGAGAGGATTCAGTTGACATACCTTCTTCTGGATATGTAATAGTTTTCAATGCAAATAATACAGAGATTCTTGATAAATTCAAAATAAGGGATAAAGTTTCCCTGGATGTTGATTTTGGATTCGACATAGACGATATAGACTGGGCTTCAGGAGGAGTAAATTATCTTCTTAAGGAAGGACAGGAAGGGGACTATAACAATGATGTTCTTGGAAGACATCCCAGGACTGCCATAGGATTTACAGAAGATGAGGAAAGGGCATATCTCATAACTGTAGACGGCAGAAGTGAAGATTCAATAGGCATGCTTCAGAGTGAACTTATAGAGCTTATGCTTGATTTGGGATGTTGGAACGGAGTAAACCTTGACGGCGGTGGGTCTTCTGAAATGGTAGTAGACTATTACGGAAAGGGAGACTATGAGATTGTAAACAGTCCCTCAGACGGGTATGAAAGGCTTCTTGTTTCAGGTCTTGGCGTATTCGATTCCCACCCAAGAAGTTCAAGAATCAAATCCCTTGATGTCTTTGATATATCGGAGAAGCTCTTCAAGGAACAGTATCTTTCCTTTGAAGTAAAGGCATACAATAAATATAAGGTGCCAGTTGCTGTTTCGGATTCAAAACTTGATATAAAAGTAAGTGGTCTTGACTACAGGAAGGACAGGGATGGAATCAGATTCCTGGAATCCGGCACTGCGGAAGTGAAAGTATCCTACGGTTCTGTGAGATGTGAATTCAATGTTGAGGTTCTTGGAGATGTGATGGAGATATATTCTTCAATAGATGACATTTCCTTGAACGAAGACTCGGAATATGAAATTCCAGATTTAATGGGAGTGGATGAAAATGGATATACTGCAACTATTAAAGCTTCTGAAATGGATTGGTCTGTATCGGGAAGAATAGCGGATATAGATGAAGGAATAATTGAAACAGGAAGCAAATCCGGAAAAACGGTTTTGGAGGGAGACTTCCAAAATGGAGAAATCTACATTCCACTTGCTGTTGGAAGCGTTGAAAATTTAATTGAAGGATTTGAAGATATTGACAATATTGTGTTGACTCAATATCCTGATGATTCCAATGGAAGGGTTATCAGCCATTCAAAGAGCAGAGAAGGAAGTAGAAGCCTCAAGCTTTTCTATGACTTCACAACTATGAAACCTGACGATCAGTCAATAGCATTCCTGGACTTCGGAGAGAATGGAATGGTTCTTCAAGATGAACCCGAGAGTCTTTCCATGTGGGTTTATGGAGATAAAAGCGATCACTGGCTTAGATGCAGGGTTACCGATGCGAATGGTACCATGCACAAGATCGACTTTGAAAAAGAAATAGACTGGTACGGATGGAAGGAAGTAAGAGCCCAGCTGCCGGAGGATATAAGTTATCCGGTAGTGTTGGACAACATATACATAGCTGAAATAGACAACGACAAGGCAGATAAGGGATATATCTACATAGATGGACTCAAGGCTCATTATCCTCTTGGACTCGACGGCGTTGAAATTCCAGAAGGTTCTGCTGTTGAAGATTTACTTATGAATGTTCCGGAAGAATATGATGTGAAGCTTCAGATAAATGCAACAGGTAGTGAAGTACTTGAGAATAGCAATCCCGTTGATGGAAATGAAAATCTTGTTTTTGTAGAACTTTCCACCCTGTATGGCAGCATAGGTTCATCCGACAGTCTTCAATGGGACAAACTAATGGCCCTTAAGGAATATGAGGACAAGACAATAGTCATAAAAACCGACATAGACTATTCTGAGATCAAAAGCAGGGAAAGACAAACTCTGGACAACTATCTCGAATACCTTAATGAAAACAACAGACTATTTATGGTTTCCGCCAGTACAGGGGAAGCCGATGCAGGTATTAGATATGAAGATGGAATGAGATTTATAAGATACAGCCAATACTTCACCCTATACATGATGGACGGTGAAAGTAATTATGACTATAAATGATTTGAACTCAGGAGACAATATGACAATCAAAAAGGAAGTTAGAAAAAGGATATTGAAGCAAAGAAGGGAAATGGATGTGAAGGAAGCAGCGGAAAAAAGCTCTCTCATATTCGATAGAATAACCTGTCTTGAAGAATTCAAGAATGCTAAGACAATAGGTTTGTACCTAAGCTTTGAAAATGAGGTGGATACCTTCAGATTGTTGGAGTTCATTAAGGAAGCGGGAAAGAAAATTGTTGTTACATATACTGAATCCAAGTCTGTAGTTCTTGTTCCAGTATATGTGAATGATGTGAAAAATGACCTTGTTGAAGGAGCCTGGGGATATCTTGAGCCAAAGGTGGATGAACTTGAAAAGGCTGGGGAAGAAGACATTGATTTCGTAATAGTTCCCGGAGTTGTCTTTGACGAGGAAAGAAACAGGATAGGCTTCGGCAAGGGTTACTATGACAAGTACCTTTCCAAATTGAGAGATGACGCAGTGACAGCAGCTGTGGCTTATGAGTTTCAGGTGCTGAAGAGTGTTCCAGTGGAAAGCCACGATATC
>JAUVAG010000094.1 GCA_030591825.1 Dethiosulfatibacter sp. | reverse complement strand
ATCGGATTTTTTCTCGATTCTGAAATGTGTATCAGCTGCTGAGGATATCTGAGGAGAGTGTGTTACACAAATTATCTGGTGAGTCTTTGATAGTCTGCTTATCTTGTTTCCTACAAGGTGGGCTGTTCTTCCACTGATGCCGGAATCTATTTCATCAAATATCATCGTGGGAATATCGTCTATTTCATTAATTATAGACTTAATTGCAAGCATGATTCTAGAAACCTCCCCTCCGGAAAGTATCTTTTCTAGCTCCATTAGCTCCATTCCAAGATTTGTGGAGATATGGAATACAACACTATTTCTCCCATAGCTGTTGAAATCATCTGTATCATCTACTACTACCTTGAATTTTGCATCCTTCATATTTAGAGAATGAAGTTGATTTTCTATAAGATTTTCAATATTTGCAGCCTTTTTATTTCTGGCTTTTTTCATGCTGTCGGACAGTATTTCCATTTCCATAACAATATTTTTCAGTTTCAGATTTTTTTCCGAAATAATATTTTCAAGATCTAGAAGCTCTGAAAGTTCAGCTTCTGCTTTTTCCTTAAAGGAAATTATTTCATTTGTTTCCATATTGTATTTTCGCTTCAGGTTATTCAAGAGGTCAAGTCTTTCAGTTAAAAAACCTAATCTTTCCTCATCAACATCCTTTTCTTCAATATAGCTTGTGATGTCATATGCAAGTTCCTGACAGTTGTCCATGATAATTCCCAAGGTTTCATCAAATTCGATTATCTTGGAATCGAATCGGGAAACCTTTCTCAATAATCCTATTGATTTTGAAAGGTTTTCTATTACTGAATTGCCTTCTCCGTTAATTATATTCAATGAATTGTTTAAATTCACCTTTATTTCATTAATATTTGACAATACGGATAGTTCTTCCAAAAGTTCCATGTCTTCACCGACATTCAGCGACGCATCTTCTATTTCACTTATCTGATACTTGAGATAGTCGATTTTAGCGTACTTGTCCTTACTGTTCTCTTCAAGGAATTTAAGTTCCGACTTTATATTCTTGTAATATAAAAACTTTTCAGTATAATCCTTCAATATTAAAGCCAGTTCTACGCCACACATCTTGTCAAGAATAATAATGTGTTCATCGCTGCTAAGTATGGACTGTTGCTCGTACTGTCCATGTATATCTAGAAGGTATTTCGATATCCTTTTCAAATATGATATGTTTATCATAATATCATTGATCCGTGCTGTGGAGCGTCCGTTGTTGTGGACTTCCCTGGTAATGATAATTGTGCCGTCTTCGACATCGATGTTATTCTCAGTAAGAATGTCAACAAGAGGCGATTTTTTTTCAATAAAAAAGCTCCCCTGAACAACCGCCTTGGAGCTTCCATTTCTTACAAAGTTCTTTTTGGATTTGCCTCCCAAAAGCAGATTCAAGGAATCTATTATCATTGACTTGCCGGCACCGGTTTCCCCTGTAAACACGTTGAAGCCTTCTGTGAAATCTATGAATATTTTCTCGAATATGATAAAATTCATTACACTAAGATTGAGAAGCATCGTTTCCTCCCTAGTTTATTATACTGTACAAATTATTGATTATTTCATCTACAGATTCAAGACTTTTGCATGCTACAAAAACTGTATCATCACCTGCAATGGAGCCACCTATATCTGTTATTTGAAGAGAATCAATTGCAGAACCGCAAATTTGAGCAGCTCCCGGTATTGTCCTTATTATGACTATATTCATTGCTGCATCAATTGAAACTATAGAGTTTTTGAATATTCGAACAAGTCTGTCAGATATCGAATTCTGGCTTTCCTCTATTGTTCCATATTTATATTTTCCAGACTTTGCAGTGACTTTTATCAGTCTTAATTCCTTGATATCTCTTGAAATTGTTGCCTGAGTTACATCTATTCCAATGACTTTCAGTGCTTCAGCCAGATCTTCTTGGGTTTCGACTTCCTTCTCGTTGATTAGCTCAAGAATTTTGGACTGTCTTGCATATTTCTTCATTTATATCTCCTTGTTTTATATAATGTATACGGAATACTTCCCGTTAAATATCTTCCTAAATATAATATATCCTATTATTGCATATTTATACACGGATTTCAATTATTTAATTGCTCCAGAGCAAAATTTACAATTTTTTCAGGATCAATTTCAATATTTTCATCCTTTGTTACAAAAAGAGCAAGGTATTCTATATTACCCTTGGCACCCTTTATGGGAGAAAAAGTGACTGACTTGCAAAATAATTCATTTTCTTTTGCATAATTAACCACATTCTGAATAACCTCCATGTGTACTTTCTTGTCCCGGACAACACCGTGCTTTCCAACTTTATCCCTGCCAGCTTCAAACTGGGGCTTAATGAGGGTTACAATTTCAGAATTGTCTTTTGAAAGCTTTTTAATATTTGGGAACATATGCATTAAGGATATAAAGGAAACGTCAACGCTGAAAAAATCCATCCTGTCTTTAATGGTATCTGTATCAAGCCTTCTAAAGTTAACCCGTTCCATTACCTCTACCCTGTCGTCGGTTCTAAGTTTCCAGTCAAGCTGTCCATATCCAACATCTACTGAATAAACCTTTGATGCACCGTTTTGAAGCATACAGTCAGTGAATCCTCCAGTGGAAGAGCCTATGTCCATGCATACTCTGTTTTCAAGTACAAGATCAAATTCAGCTATTGCTTTTTCAAGCTTGAATCCTCCCCTGCTTACATATCTATCCTTTTTCTTCACCCTGATTTCGGAATCAACCTCTACCAAAGCTCCCGCCTTGTCTACAATATTATTGTTTACAAGGACTTGTCCAGCCATAATAGACCTTTTTGCCTTTTCTCTACTGTCGAAATAATTATTTTCAGTTAAAAGAACATCAATTCTTATTTTTTTTCCCATTTTCCACCTATACTTTAAATTTAATAATTTTATGTACCTGTCTTAAAACACTTGCTGCAGCCATGATAATAGTCTTTGACCTGTTTATAGCCAGGTCCTTGCCAAGAGCCTTGCCACCTACTGTAAGACCTGCAATTATGCTGCTCATCAAGACACTCATCAACGAGCCGCTCACAAAGCCGTGGCTTTCAATCAAACTCAATACAATGATTGTCCCGGCGGCACCACTGATGATTCCAGCAATATCACCAATTACATCACTGCAAAAGCTCGACACTTTTGAAGCATTTTTTGTTATGAACAAACAATATTTTGCTATTTCAATTTTTTTAGCAGCCATTGCATGAAAGGCTTTTTCATCTGAAACGGCAGAAGCCACTCCAATAATATCAAAAATAACACCTATACTGATAATTGCTATAAGTGTTAAAAACGCAATATATATATTTAAGTTTTTCAAGATGGATCCAGAAGTAAAACTGAAAAATGACGCCAAAATAATTGTCGACACCGTTACTATCAAAATCCAATGGTTATTTGTTTCCTTATTATTGCTCATTTATTTCCTCATATTAAAACTAAAATGGCGGTACAAACAGTAAATTTTACGGCTTAGGTTCAGTTGGATTTCCCAAGCGTCAACCCTTTGTCGCCAAAAGGAGGTTCCCCTTTAATAACACTTCTGTAAAGTTGCCTGTTACAGTACTGAATTACCACTTAGTCCGCACTACAATCCTTTTCATACCTTCTTACGAATCAGTCTAGGAGTTTTCCTCCACAGCTGCTCTATTCTCTAGCCTCTTTTGCAGTAAAAGTTTCAGCAGCATGGTCCTTCAATACATGAGCTCCTGCGTCGTTGAACTTTAATCTACATCCCATTTTACCACTCAAGGCAGGCTACGCTGCCGGCAGGATTGCTGCCAGACAGGTTTTCCCATTGCTAGGTCTCCACGATAGTGGGGTCCACGCCCACATGCCGTTGCGGATCGCCCCATCTACCTTACTCCCAGAAAAGACCCTCGACTGGGCGTCGAAAGCCAAAACCAGAAACTTCATCGATTTGCCCTTTGACGAATTTTTAGGCCCGCCCTCAAGAATAGATATACTGACTAGAATACTGAGCCATTCTTCAAAATTATATCACAGAGTGATATTTATTTCAATTCCTCACCTATTGCTACAAATTTATTTTCAGCCTTTTCAACAAGGTCTCTGCAATAGTTGTACAGTTTCATTCCTTCCTCGTAATTCTTTACAGCTTCATCAAGTGAAAGATCCGTATTGTTGAAGGACTGAACTATTTCATCAAGCTTTTTAACAGCTTCTTCAAAACTCATTTTATTCATTGTCTTTTTCTCCCGAATCAAGAATTTTGGCTCTTGCAAATTCATTTAAATTTTCAATGACCACAATGTCATCCTTTTCAATATGTGAAATATTTTTGATAATATTATTGTCATTGTCCTTTAAAAGAACAAAGCCCTTGTTGAAAATTTCAACCATGTTGTTTTCACGAAGGTTTATATGCATTTCATCAAGAATATTGTTTTTATCCCTGATATATCTTTCTAGACTTCTTGATATATCATCTCTCTTCGTCTTAATTATATCATATTTTCTATCCATAATGGTTTTGCCATCTATGAAATTAAGCTTCTCACCAGCTGAGTTTACATAATATTTCTTTCTCTCAATATAGTCAGAGGCTCTGAAATTAAGGTTTTCCAACATGTATGGCAGATTATGAACCATGAGTTTATATTTTCTCATTACATATTCAGCTGCAGCCGTAGGAGTTTGTGTTTCCTTGTCAGCAATAAGGTCTGCAATGGTCATATCGCTTCCATGGCCTATGCCGGTTACAATTGGAGTTTCTGATTTATATATGCTGCTTCCCATTATTTCATCGTTGAAGGTGTCAAGATCCACTTTGGATCCTCCTCCCCTTGCAATGATTATAACGTCGCATTTCTTTCTTGAATTGAGATGCTTGATTCCCGATACAACATTGAACACCGCAGATCGTCCCTGAACAAATGAATTATAAAAGAATACTTCCAGACCTACACTACATTCCCTGAAGACCCTTTTAATATCTTCAACAGCTGCCCCTTCCAGGGAAGTTATGACACCTATTCTTTTAGGATATTCAGGAATAGCCTTCTTGTGCTCTTTTTCAAAATAACCCATTTTTTCAAGTTTCTTTTTAAGTTCGGAAAAAAACAGGCTTTCTTCGCTTTCTGCTTCCTCCACAACTTCATTTACTATTATCTGGTAGGTGCTTCTCTTGTCATAGGCTTCAACCTTACCCTTAAGGACAATTCTAGTACCTTCCTTCAATTCAAGTGACTTATGGAAGGATACACAGTTAATAATACTATCCTCATCGGCAAGAGAAAAGAATTTAAAGCCGTTTTTAGACTCTCGGTAGTCTCTTACATCACCTGTGACAACAACATTGCTTAAAATGGGATTACTGTATAAAATTTTTCTTACATAGGCGTTGAGTTCCGACACCTTCAGTGGCTTTAATTTCACAATATCACTCTTTCCATAAAAAAGACAGCTAAAGCTGTCCTGAATTTTATACTAGCTATCTTGATCTTTACTTCTGTTTAAATTTCCAAGTATACCGTTTATGAATTTGTGGGCATCAAAGTTTGAATATTTCTTACTGATTTCCACCGCTTCATTTATTGACACGCTTACAGGTATGCTTTCGTCATATTCCATTTCACATACAGCAAGTCTCAGGATCGCAAGATCCACCTTTGCTATCCTGCTAAGCTTCCATCCGTTGGAATACTTTTCTATGGACTCATCAATTTCAACAAAATTCTCAACGAAATTGTTTACCGTTTCAATGAAATATTTTTCATCCACTTTCATCTCAAGTGATTCTATATATTCATCAGCATTGAACCCTTCGATTTTCTCGGTCATGTCCAGCTGATAAAAAAGTTTCATTAGTTCT
>JAUVAG010000269.1 GCA_030591825.1 Dethiosulfatibacter sp. | reverse complement strand
TTTTAGGTGTTATTATGTCTAATTTAAACGTAGCAATGGAACAAAAAGAAAGATCAGCTATATTTGTAGCTCAAATGGCTAAGTCACTTGGAGCAGATGGAGCAATCTTAGCAGAAGAAGGATATGGAAATCCAGATGCAGACTTTATAGCATGTTACGTAGAGCTCGAAAAGGCAGGAATAAAAACTGTTGGAATGACAAATGAATGTACTGGACGTGATGGTCAGTCACAGCCATTGGTAACACTAGATGAAATGGCAAATGCCATCGTATCCTGCGGAAATGTTTCTCAGCTAATCAAGTTGCCTCCTATGAAAACTGTAATAGGTGAACTTGAAGCTTTAAGCAGAGATGGATTATCCGGTGGATGGGCTGATGATGAAATACTTGGAGCATCGGTAAAAGAGGACGGAAGTATAATATTGGAAAACAATTCAATGTTCTGTGGAGACCAGGTTTGTGGTTGGTCACCTAAGACAATGAAAGAATTTTAAGGAAGGAGATAAAGATGAAAAAAGCTGTTATATATATAAATCAATTTTTCGCCGGTATCGGTGGTGAAGAGTTTGCTGATCATGAGCCTGAAATCAGAGAAGGTCTTATAGGACCTGCATTGGCTATAAATACTGCACTGAAAAATGCAGAGATTACTCATACAATCATATGCGGAGACAATTATATGGGTTCAAATACTGAAGATGCAGTAGCTCAGATAAATGCTATGCTGAAAGATATTGAATTCGACGTATTCTTTGCAGGACCAGCTTTCCAAGCGGGAAGATATGGGGTTGCCTGTGGAACAATCTGTAAGCATGTAAAAGAGAAATTTAATGTAGAGGTAATCACTTCAATGCATGCAGAAAATCCTGGAGTTGACATGTTCAAGAAGGATATGTATGTATTCTCCGGAGGAAAAAGTGCTGCTGCAATGAGAAAAGACGCTGCTAAAATGGCTGCTCTTGGTGATAGAATATTGGACGGAGAGACAGCATTTCTTTCAGAAGAACTAGGATTCTTCAAGAGAGGAATAAGACATCAGGTTTGGTTGGAAGATAGTAGACCAGCTGCAGACAGAGCGATAGAAATGCTTCTTAAGAAAGTTAAAGGTGAAGATTTCACAAGTGAGTTGCCAATACCTAAGGTTGACAGAGTACCTATTGCGGCACCAGTTGCGGACCTTAAAAAGGTAAGAATAGCTCTTGTTACAACTGGGGGGATTGTTCCAGTTGAAAATCCAGATAGAATTCAATCAGCATCTGCAACTAGATGGGGAAGATATGACATCAGTCAAATGGACAGACTTGAAGGTGGAGTGTTCAAAACTATTCATGCAGGATATGATCCAGCAGCAGCAGATACTGATCCAAATGTATGTGTTCCTGTAGATGTAATGAGGGATTTTGAAAAGCAGGGAGTAATTGGAAAGCTTGATGACTATTTCTATACCACAGTTGGAACTGGAACTACAGAGGCAGAGGCAAAGAGAATGGCTGAAGAGATGATTCCTTTCCTTAAGCAGGATGGAGTTGATGCAATTATCATGACTTCGACCTGAGGTACCTGTACTCGTTGCGGTGCAACGATGGTTAAAGAATTAGAAAGAGCCGGATATCCAATAGTTCAAATGTGTAACTTGATACCGGTTGCAACAACAGTTGGAGCAAACAAGATAGTACCTACAATTTCAATACCTTATCCTTTAGGAGATCCTAAAACATCAAAAGAGGAGCAGTGGAAACTTAGACATCACCGCGTATCAGTAGCACTGGAAGCTCTGACGCAGGATGTCGAAGAACAGACAGTATTCAAAGTTAAGAAATAGGAGAGTGAATATTTATGACATCTTCAAAGAATGACACAAATATTTCTCATAAAAACAGCAAAGGGGTATATTATATTTCTTTGGTGATAGTATTCATCATAGCAGTTTGGGGATTGGTCTTTAATGACCATTTCTCAAACTCAGCTAACTGGCTCATGTCATTTTTACAAGTGAATTTTGGATGGATATATCTACTGTCCATGTTCATATTCGTAATTGTCGCTTTAATGCTTGGATTCAGTAAATATGGAAAGATTAAGCTTGGACCGGATGATTCGGAACCTGAATTCAGCACTGTATCATGGTTTGCTATGCTATTTGGCGCAGGAATGGGTATAGGACTGGTATTCTGGGGAGTTGCAGAGCCTATTTCACACTTTGTATCTCATTCTTCTCCAGGAAGCACTGAAGCGGCATCTTTCGCAATGAGAGCATCATTTAAGCACTGGGGATTTCATCCATGGGCAAACTACTCAATCATAGGTCTTGCACTTGCATACTTCCAGTTCAGGAAGGGATATCCTGCACTCATAAGCAGTATATTTGTTCCCATACTTGGTGAAGAAAGAGTTAAAGGACCGATTGGAAAGACAATAGACATACTGGCAGTATTTGCAACAGTTGCAGGAGTTGCAACATCACTTGGTCTTGGTACAATGCAGATAAACAGCGGAATGAGCTATGTGTTTGGACTTCCTGTAAATTCAACAGTTCAGATTGGTATTATTGCAGTCATTACAGTGTTATATATAGGAACTGCTGTAGCTGGAATTGAAAAGGGAATCAAACTTCTTGGAGATATAAACCTGTTTCTTGCTGGTGGATTGATATTGTTAACATTCATAGTTGGACCAAAGCTTTTAATGCTCACAATATTTTCAGAAGGAATGGGAACATATCTCAATAACTTCATAATAGATAGTCTTCACATGAATATTATGGGAGATAATTCTTGGATAAACGGATGGACAGTATTTTACTGGGCTTGGTGGATAGCATGGGCACCATTTGTTGGATCATTCATCGCAAGAATATCTAAAGGTAGAACAGTCAAAGAATTTGTAATAGGAGTTATATTTGCTCCTGCTATGGCATCATTCATCTGGTTTTCAATATTTGGAGGTCTTGGAATAAGCCTTGTTGACAAAGTTGGTCTCGAACAGCTTACAGAAATTGCAAAAGTGCCAGAAACAGCTCTATTTGCTGCATATAGTCAGTACAATTTTGGAACTGTGTTGTCATTCCTGGCATTGCTTCTCTTGTGTACATTCTTCATTACAAGTGCAAATTCAGCTACATTTGTACTCGGAATGTTTACATCAGGAGGAGACTTGAATCCTTCAACAAAGAAAAAAGTAATATGGGGTCTTGTTCAGTCTTTATTGGCAACTGCATTGTTGCTGGCAGGAGGCTTAAAGGCATTGCAGACGGCATCTGTAGCA
>JAUVAG010000140.1 GCA_030591825.1 Dethiosulfatibacter sp. | reverse complement strand
TTTCCTTCGCATCTTAATAAATGCTTTGGCATTTAACGCAGCAGAGCTGCTTTCTTGTATGAATTCCATATCTGTCCATTTATATTTAAACCTCCAAGAATTGCGATTCGGAGGTAATCTACCCAAACATTAATTATAACCTTTTTAGAGAAAATAATAAAGAAAAACTTTTATTTTATGGTATAATAAATGTATATTACTAATTGAATTCTAATATTTAATTAATCCTTCCTTTAACTCCAGGGTATATTATATTGGTAAGACAAAGCAACTATGTTGCGTTAAACGTCTTGACTACCAAAAATTAAAGATATAAACGGGGTGTAATCATGAAAGAAAGAAAACTACATCTGCTCCTGGCAATAATTCTCATAATTTCTCTCATCTCTACAGGATGCATGTGGTCCTACAATCCAATTAACAGCATTTTTTACAAAACATACAATATGGACGAAAGCAATTCCTTCAACTACGGCACAATAGACTCGGTAGATGTAAAGGCCTCTGTTAAGGAAATAACAATAGTAAAAGTTGAAGGTGACCAGTTCCTTGTAACACTGACCGGGACCCTAAAGGCAAACTACGAACCAAAGCTAATTGTAGAAGCTTCCGACGACTCAGTCACAATAAAAACACAGGAATCAATGCTGGATTTAAAAACATCAGAAAATGAACTAATTCTTAGAATTGCAGTACCTGAAGAATATATGAAGGACATGGACTGCTCAACTGTTTCAGGACTCATCTCATCTGAAGGACTAACACTTGAAGACCTTAGCCTGTCAACAGTGTCGGGAAATATTTACATAAGCAATATGAAAATAGACAGTCTGAACCTTTCAGCTGTAAGCGGAGACTTGAACATTAACAATGTGACATCAAGTGTATCAGACCTTAGTACTACTTCAGGAAAAACAGATATTAACGATTTAACAGGCATAGAACTTGATTCCAGCTCAGTATCCGGATCAATAGTTCTTCTAGGCCAGGTTGATACAGTGGAACTCAGTTCAACTTCCGGCGATCTTAATCTCAGCCTTGACAATTTAAATGGAAATATAACCATGTCCACAGTCTCAGGCGATGCATCAATAAGAATAAGTGGAACTCCAGACTACAGACTTTCCTACAATACTGTCAGCGGAGACTTCAATTCCAATGTGGACATAAACATAGAAAAAATATCAAACAAGGATATTACAGCAACAAGTGGTAATGGGACCTATCAAATTAAGGTTTCAACCATATCAGGTAGTTTGAATATTAACTAATCTATTCCGATTTTTTTCATTATAATCCTCCAGTCGAGCCTCCATGTCCAGCATGGAGGTTTCTACTGTATCTTGGAACATTAATACATATTTATCGTCTATATTTATATAAAACAAATAATAGAAGAGGTGATTGTTTTGAAATTAAAAATTATTGCAGTTTTACTATGTCTTTCAATGGTTGTCACATCCTGTGGACCGAAGAACCCGGATATTGACCAGATCAACACTGGAAACATTGGCGATCTGGGAGAATGGGATTTTGCTGTCTTTGCTTCCAATTCAGATTCTGCCGGCATTGCCACGGACACTGAATTTATAGTCAAATCCAGGAACGATGTATCTGTGGATTTTCTCAAAAGCTCCATAAATATTTCCCCAGAAATTAATTTCGACATCGAAAAGACAACTGAAAATGAATTTGTTATAAAACCGGATAAGGAACTGAAGAAGGATTCCATATATAAGGTGTCCCTCTTAAACCAGGAAGAGAGCTACGACCTTTCCTGGGCATTCCAAACCAAGAAAGAACTTAAGGTAATAGGATCCATTCCAGGGAATAAGTCAACCTATGTTCCAATAGACACTGGAATAGAAGTAATGTTTTCACACAAGAATATTGAAAACTTCGAAGAATCTTTCGAAATACAGCCTGAGACAAAGGGTACCTTCACCTCAAACGGCTATTCAATGATTTTCGTTCCCGACGAACTTCTATCTCTTGATACTGTATATACCGTAACCATAAAGGCCGGAGCAAATGTCACAGACAGTCAGCTTGAACTAGGAGCAGACTATATCTTCACCTTCACAACCCAGTCTATGGAAGGAAATGTACTCATGAACATCGACAACGATGTAAACTACTTCACCACAAGTCAGAACCATTTCATTACAGCCAATGTATACAGGGATGCAATAGGCTATGACTACAATGTTGATGTATACAGCTTTAAAAGCACCAATGATTTCATAAAGGACCTTAAGAAGTACGACGAAACTTTCTCCTTTGACAATGTCTATGAGAATTTCAGCAATAAGGTACCTGAATACCTTGAACCTGTGACCTCCTTCGTGTCAAAACCAGAAAGTACAGAAATAGGCTGGTATTCAATTCATTCATTCGATATACCAGAAACCCTTGACCAGGGATACTATCTGGCAAGAATCAGCTATGAGGATAAGAGCTACTATACCTTCATACATGTTAATGATATGCTTGTATACAACAGCAAATTTGAAGATGAACATTTCTTCTGGATACTTGACAGCAAATCAACCGAAGCAGTTGGAAATGCTGAAATAACTATAAATGAAGAGTTTACAGGTAAAACCGGAAGCGATGGAACTTCATCTTTCAACTATGAAGACAATCCAAAATCATATATAGACTATGCAACAATAAAGGCAAAGGGATACAGCGACTTTGTAATGAGATCAATGAAGTCTTTCTATCCATTCTATATGGAATATGATGGAATAAGGGAGCCTGGGCCAATATTTTCTCTGGCTTCAAACGACTACTGGAAATACCTCTTTACCGACAGGAGCACCTATCTTCCAACTGATGAACTCAACATCTACGGCTATATAAAACCCAAAACGTCAGGCATCGGAAAATACAAGGTGAGTTTATATTCCAATGTTAATGGAACCTACCTTCTTGACAGCAAAAATGTGAGCCTTACAAATACAGGAACATTCACAGAAAACTTTTCATGGAAAGCCATGACACCTGGCTGGTACAACATTTTAGTAGAAGACGGAGATACACTGGTTCTCAGAAAAGAATTCTATATAAACGAATACACCAAGCCAATATACAAAGTAGAGGGCGAATTCAACAAGGACTATATTGCAGCAGGTGAAAACATCACCTTTGACATTGATGCAGGCTTCTTTGATGGAACTCCAGTACCTGGAATGAAGTTCTCATACAATATGAATCTTGACAGCTATACATCAGGAGAAGTCACAACAGATGAAAATGGAAACTCTTCTATAATGTTTACACCAACTATGAAGACAACATCCTGGAGACCTGCCAATGGAAGGATAGAAATCTACAACACCAATGCAGAGGACTACAGAATTACGGACTACGACTATTTCACCTTTCTTCCAAAGGACAAGATGCTTGAGCTTGAATATGACGATGAAAGGGATCTTCCTCAGCTAACTGTCATGCTCCACGAACTTGATTCCCATAAGTACAGTACTGATTATGGCTTCAACTACGAAGACATGAGGGCAGCTCCACTAAGCGATCAGGTGAAGATTGTAGTTACGGAGACATGGTACACAAGAATTGAAACAGGTAAATACTACGACTTCATCAACAAGGTAACAAAAAGAAGATACGAATATTACAAACATGAAAAAGTAGTGGAAGACAGATATGTGGACGTAATCAATGGAAAATATATACTTGAAATGCCATATACAGTGGACTCCGAAAGTTCATTCAACATAGAAGCCTCCTTTGAAAATAATGGTGACAAGATTGTAGAAAGCAGACATTTCAGTTATTTCAGAAGAATCCAAACCGTTGAATTCAATCCATACTATACGCTTAAGGTTGATGATGACAACTACAAATATGCTCTTGGCGATACTGTGGAATATTATTTGGACAATGACGGCATGGTTGAGGATTCAAAGAACGACAAGATGTTGGTTATGTTTATGAAGGACGGCCTTCTGGATTATGAAATCCTTAACAAAACCAGTGGAGAATTTAGTTTTGAAGAAAAATTCCTTCCAAATATTGCCATACAGGCTATATATTCAAATGAAGGAACCATGCACAAAACTTCCTATCCTACAACCATAAGATATGACTATTCTGAAAGAGAATTAAACATAGAAGTTGCATCAGATCAAAAGGATTACGGCCCCGGTGACAACGTCAAACTCGCAGTCAAAACTACAGATGCAGATGGTAACCCCTACCCTGCAGATATTAACCTAAGCATTGTGGATGAAGCATATTTTGACCTATATTCACAGACTGCAGACATGCTGGCCGACATATATTCAAGTGTCTACGGAACAGGAATAGTAAGAGAATTCGTATCCTCTGAAAAATCCATGAACGACATGAGAATGGCAATGGGTGCCGAGAAAGGCGGAGATGAAGCAGAATACTATGTAAGAAGTGAGTTCAGAGACACTGCAACCTTCATGACACTTTCAACAGATGAAAATGGTGAAGGAACAATTAAATTCAACCTTCCTGACAACCTTACATCATGGAGGATCACATACCAAGGAGTAAACGACAAAATGGAAGCATCTACGGGATGGATCAATGTCAATGCAAAACTTCCATTCCACATATCCACAATCCTTAGCAAGGTATTCATAACGGGAGACAATCCTTCCATAAGCTTGAGGATTTTTGGAGATGAAACCAAGAAGGGTGAAGAAGTTTCATTCAATGTAGTACTTCAAAAAGATAGAGAAGAAAGTACAAGGGAAATCCAGAAAGACGGTCTTGTAGGAAACTATACAAATGTATCTCTTGGAGAACTTGAAAAGGGAAACTATACAATAACCTCCTATGCAAAGGGTCTAAACTATACAGATGCCATTGAAGAGCACTTTGAAGTAGTTGACACAACAGTATATTTCGACAATAAGGAATACTTCGACCTGACTGAAGATACCAGCTTCGAAAAGGTTTATTCAAATGCAAAAGTGACCTTCTTC
>JAUVAG010000113.1 GCA_030591825.1 Dethiosulfatibacter sp. | reverse complement strand
TATTCATCACCAACAAGAATATCCTTGCCGAATACTCTTGTAAGACTGTCCAGTAACTCCTGTCTTCCATTATTGTCATTTTTCATAAGAACAGCAAACTCATCTTCACCCAATCTGGATACAAAAGAACCTTCCGGCCTGTATAATTTAATAATTTTGGCAATGGTCTTTAAAACCTTGTTCCCAAAAACCATTCCTTTTATATTGTTAAGTTCATTGAATGAATCTATGTCAAACAACAATACCGTTCCTGCAGTGTTTTCCAAAAGTCTTTCCCTTAATTTCTCATTGAAATATCTTCCATTGTATAGAGAAGTTATTTCATCTCTGAATACAAGATCATATATGTGTTTTTCCTGCTCCTTGAACTTTGAAATATCAATGCATATTCCACTGTAATTTGTTTTCACCTTATCCATGTTCTTAATAAGCGCCAGATAAACCCATACTTCTTTTCCATTCTCCGGACAAAGTTTGTCTATATATTGAACATTATCGCCTGAATCAACGATTTTCATTGAAACCCTTTCTGAAATAATTGCAATCATTTCATCGTTTACTATTTCAGACAAGGCAATCTCACTGTCTTCACCATTGATATCAGTCCTTCTGAGAATGTCGCCGTATGGAAATCCAAGATTCTTCTCTATGGAATCATATTCCCAGTAAACAGTTCCTGACTCCCTCAAGGCCGAAAAAAACTTTTTGTCAAGCATAAGAACTTTATCATTGTATTCATATACTTTGGAAAGAATGCCATTGATCGTTTGGTATATTCCTGTAAAAATGCTCTTGTCATCTTCAGGCATCATAACATATGAATGTTTCTCAATATTTAACATATCCAGATTACTATCAAGCTCATTAAGTGATGTTACTAGATTTTTCTTTATAAATCTGTAAAAAATCAAAAGAAATCCTGCACCTATTATCAATACATTTAAACAAACCAGAAACATGCTGGTTCTGGCATAATCGGTACTCACTCCAATTACTATGACTCCAACTGTCATATCACCATATTTCAAGGGCACTGCAACCTCCAGCGCTTTCGTATCTATTGGGTTTTCAGATGTAATGTGTACTTTCGTATTCCCGTTGATTACACTGGCATAATGGGTCCTATCATATTCATGGTCAACCACATCCAGTGACCCGGCAACTTTTTCCAGCATCATATTCATTAAATAGCTATATAACACGGTTTCGTCCTTTGTGAACTCATCAAGTGTAGACTGATATGTATATTTTTCAATCAGCTTGTATATATCTTCCGCGTTAATTACAACCTGTACAAATCTGCCATCATCACTTCGAACAAAAACCGACTTTATATAGTCATCACTGTCCAATGACTTTCTGATGTCCTCAACCTTGACTCTTTCAGAAGACCTTACAAACCTGTCAATGGGACTGCCCTTTTCATATTTACGTCCAATTAAACTATCAACAGAGGAAATTATAATCTCTCCTTCATTATCATACAAATTTATTTCTTGAAGGCTGAAGTTTCCACACAGCTCCTTTAGGTATTTGCTGTCAACATACTCAATGTTCATGACAACATCATTACCTACACTTATCATCTTTTCATCCAATAATTCAATAATCCTGTCCAGATTCTCCTGGTTGTCCTTTATATTATCTGACAGCATAATTGCAAGATTTTCAGCATAATTTCCCGATTGTTCCATATAAATGTTTCTACTGATGAAAAATGTGGTGATATTTATTATAAGTACCGCAAAAAAGACTATAAGAAAAGGAATATAAACAAATCTTTTCCTGTCGATACTCCTATTATTCTTTCCCATTCCTGCTCCCTTGATTCGTTTTTATCCTCTCCAAAATATAAAAGGCGTCTGCTTGGCAGACACCTAATTTACTATCTAAAATTCAGTCCCTACCCAAACAATAGTATAGCATATGTTTATTTGCACTTCAACGAAATGTCCCTTATCTCAAAATTAATTCCTAAAATATTTTTCTTTCCATTTTTTGATTAATACTGTGTTTAATTCTAATAGACAAAAGAATATTATTCTTCAAAATAATTAATTTTTTTTCCTGTTCCCATTGCATACTCGATTTCACTATTAGTGCTTGACCCAATATATCCGCCTTTATTGATTACAAATATTTCATCTGCCATGTCAATTTTCTTTTTATGCATGTCATCAAGCATCACTTTTACTTCCTCTGTCAATACAGTCTGATAATCACCGTCTGCATGGCCAAAAAGACCAACACTAATAACAATAATTCCTTCCATCGTCAATCTTTTTTGTACTTCAATAAATTCATCCTTGAACTTGGTGCTACCACATAACGTTATTACTTTATATTTTCCTGTCATTTTTGTCTCCTATTCTTAACTCACAACTTCCTTTTCTTAACTCAATCAATGTTTGCTATCTATCTTATCACTTTCTCTTTAGGCACCTTCACTTTGATACCATCAAGTTCATAATTAAAGTCATAAGTCTCTTTCAGCATACTTTGACACTCATTTTTAATGTTTATAGAACTTTTAAATACAAGCCCTACAATCTTCCTAATTTCTGGATCCGCCTCTTCTGGTACAATACCATTATCATCCAAGTAGCTCATCAAATTACCTTGGATGATATTCAATGCCTCTATTGCACCCTCGGCTCTTGAAGCATTAATGATATTCTTCACCGGAACATCGACATACTCTTCAATAACATCTGATTCAGAAATACTGGAATCCAAATCCATTTCTTTTCTATTTGATATAAATTTCATTAATACTCCTCTTTATCAATTTCTATAATTTTCATTGTCTATCACATTATTCATGTTAGTACTAATCACTATTTTATACTAATTCAAAACATAATAACTCATAATCTCAATAACTCATATAAAAGGTTCCCATTATTTTTTTCTTTCTTTTCCACAACCTTGAACCCAACTTTTTCATAACATCTTATGGCTGACATATTAGAAGATGAAACATTGAGCATCACCCTTTCCATTTTCAGCTCATTAAAAGCATGGTCAATAAGATATTTTGATATTTGGCTTCCATAACCTTTGTTTCTGTATTCTTCCCCAACTAAAAACCTGCATATCCTGCATTCCATTTTCTTGTAGTTTATAAATCCAAGCTCTACAGTTCCTATGGTTTCACCCTGGATTTCAGCAGTAAAAAACTTGGTATATATACTGTCAACCAGCCTTTTTTTAATTTGTTCCATTGTTATGGGGAATTCATAAGACGGTCCGGACCATTGATGCAGAAAATCCTCGTCCATTCCTTCATTGGCTTTAATTATGAATTCACAATCTGATAGAGTTGTTGGTCTTATATCAATTCTTTTCAATTTCTATCACTCCTTACTATTACCTCTTAATTATTTTCATTTATAATCTAGGATAACACATATTACAACTGCAAAACAACCAAAAATACCAACCACAATGGTTGGTATTTAATAGCTTATAATGGAACCCATAGGTTTCACGGTTAATATCAATTTGCTATCTTCATTTAACAAAGAAACCATTGATTTTTCATCTTCTTCATATTAGCCTCCAGAAGCTATTCTTTATTTTAAAGAATTAATTTGATTGATTTTTATCAACCTATACTAATTCGACGATTAATAATCCATATTGTAAGGATCTGTATATCTACTAAATATATATTCCTTATCTGATGACATTTTTTCATCAAAAACGTAATTCATAACTGAAAGTCCTTTGATTTCTTCTACAATAATTTTATCGCTAGTTTTATACAGACTCTTTAATGAATCATACTCCAAATTATTCAAAGTGTTTAATAAATCTTTGGTAAGTTTGTTTAAGGGACTTTGATTATTATTATTTAAAGGCTGCAGATCACAGTAGTTCATAGTTTTGCTTGGACTGATAATAATTTTCATTTTATACTCCATATTGCTTATAGTTTGTGATATTAACAAAATGTCTGTTTTGTGAGGTAAATCAATCATTTCAACCTCTTTCCTAATACATCTTCTCAAAAGATTCATAATGGTCTTCGGTATAGTAAATCAATCCGTCATTGGAGTAAACCAATCGCTCGGATCCTCTGTATCCACCATTATAGTTGACATCGCATTCATGCCATTTTCTGCCATTAGCATCTGGAAGCAGCCCTTCATAATTGCCGAAATGATCCCCACCAATACTCAATTTATCAGTTACTTCCCAAAGATTACCCGCTGTACTGATCCATCCAAAGTCCTTGGCTTCCTGCTTTGTAAGATAATTTCCAGGCAGCTTTCCATAAAGATGCAGGTAGTCGGCAACATCATCCGGACTAGTATAATATCCGGTCACCATAATCTCCTTTTCAAGAAGATTACATTTAATAGCTGTATCTTTATCAACAACACCCTGGTTGACAAGATTATTCACAAGCTTGGTTTCAGAACCTTTAAGGTCCGTCTTAAGCAGATTGAATGAGAAATGAGCCATGTCATCTCTTATGAAATCTTCCCCTGCAAGCCTCAACATTTCTGAATCATCTATCAGATCAATCTCTACAGCCTTATCCAGTGCCTGATTCCATGAAAAGTCTCCCTTACTATCCTCATATCCCAATACTCTCATAAGCATGGTGGCATATGATTTTGAGTCAATAAAATTCTGTGTTCCATATTCATTGGCGCTTATACCATTAGTCAGTCCGTTCTGATACATGTACCCAACATATGGTGAAGCCCATTCTGGAACATCATCAAAAGGGTGATCACTATCTTGAGATAATGCCAATGCTTCCTTACCAAGCATCCTAATGAGCATTACTCCTGCTTCGGCCCTTGTAGGCTGTCTTTCCAGTTCAAAGCCATTGTTTGTCCCTTTGAACAAACCAAGGTCCTGCAATTGTTCTGCTTCACCTTCATACTGAATTCCATTTGCAGCAAATCCTATGGATGTGCATGCCATCAACATTATCATTAAGGTAATTAATACTCTTTTACGTTTCATTGTAATCCCCCAGATTTATTATTTTTTCATAAGATGGTCCATCAAATTGCTATGGTTATTTATCATCCAATCCCCTCTAATTCCGAAGTCAGAAAATCAAATAAATGAATATGTCTAACACCCTCAATATTTTCTTTGAAATGAGTATCCATAGACACTACATATTTAGGATAATGATCTTTAATAGATATCAAGGGTTCAAATTCTCTTGTAACTGTCTTATCATTATTACCCTTAGAGAAATCATTTCTATTACTTCCATTAACATTTTGAATGACTGTTTCAACCTCCTGTTCCAACTCACATAACTTGTGCTATAATATAAATTAATAAGTAACTATTCAGTCGCAGAAAGAAGCAAGCTAAAATCTCGTCCTTCTATTGCAGCGTTTAATGCCTCGAAAACACCAGCCTTCTTTCCAGAAGGTTTGCGAAGACTCTTTGGAGCGGGCTTATTGAT
>JAUVAG010000058.1 GCA_030591825.1 Dethiosulfatibacter sp. | reverse complement strand
AGTATCTATTATAAAGGATAAGAGTATGATAAAAAAATAACTATTCAGTAATATCAACAGTTGCACCACTAAGTGTTAAATTGGCATGCAAATTGCATTAATAATATAGATAAATAAAAATTTCAGGAGGTACAGATTTATGAGTTATCAGTTTGTTTCACCTACGATTTTGGACAGTGGTATTGGTGCGGTTGAGAAAATCGGCGATTATCTGGAAATGTTCGCCCAGTCCATACATAACAGCAGCAACAGAAGCGAGGGACCATTTGTACCTATAAACTGCGGAGCAATACCTCTTGAACTTGTAGAAAGTGAACTCTTTGGATATGAATCGGGAGCGTTTACTGGAGCATTGAGATCCGGTAAAAAGGGCAAGATAGAGGTTGCAGAAGGAGGAACTCTTTTCCTGGATGAAATTGAAAGCATGCCTTTATCTGTTCAGATCAAGCTTTTAAGAGCGTTATCATCCAGAAAAAGTGTAAAAGTTGGAGGAACAAAATCGATACCTATTGATATCAGAATAGTTTCAGCTACAAAGAAAGACTTATTGAAAGAAGCTGATATAGATAGATTCAGGGAAGATTTATACTACAGAATAAGTACATTCACATTAAAGTTGCCTCCATTGAGGGAAAGAACCGAAGATATAGAGATTTTACTCAATCATTTTATTGAAGAGTACTGTCAAAGAAGCAATTATTGTACTGGGAAATATTCCAAAGAATTTTTAGAAGCTTTAAAGAAATATTATTGGAGAGGCAATGTAAGAGAATTTAAGAATGTTATTCAAAGAGCAGTTGTTCTTGCAGGTGACAAAGGAGACCTTGACATTGAACATCTCCCTGAAAACATTAGAAGTGCATATGTCTATAAAAACACGAAGGAAAAGCTTTCTGGAATAGTCGGTGAAAAGAAATACTCCAATGCCCTTAAGATTGGAGAGGAAATAATAATAAAGGATGTATTGGAAACAACGGATTATAATATTAACCAAAGCGCCAAGCTTCTAGGTATTACAAGGAGTACCTTATATAAGAAAATCCAGAAGAATTCATATCTTATAAACGACAAGGAAGGGAACCACAAAGAAGAGTAAACAACTTTGTATTATTTTCTCTCGTTGAGCCAAACCCCAGTAAACACCAGAATAACTCCAATTAGTTTCTTGAAATTAAATGAATCGAAAAGATAATAATCCACGATGCTGCTCATTATGGTTTGTCCCATGAAGGGCAGCAGTACTATGTAGATGGCAGAAAGTCTGGAGCTTACATGGTTGAAAACTAGAATGACAAAGAGACCGAATACAAAGCCCAGATATCTGTATGGTGGTATTTGAATATAATCAATTGAGATGCTTTCCATTCCGAAGATCAGCAGTGCAGCAGTCGCTACCACTGCTCCTATTCCAAAATTCAAAAGGGAAGTTTTATAAGTTCCAACCTTCAAGGTAAGTTGTCCATTGAGAACGGGACTCAGGACAATCATCACTCCCATTATTATTGCAAGTATATAATACATAATTTCTCCTTTTTTTCAATAAAACAACTGGTTTGTTTCTACCAAATAATTCGCATGAAATAATATTGGATATCGGCGAGGTCTCGACTACTAGGTATCAAAAATTACATTTAGAGATATAGAGATTTTTGTACCGGTGGCTAAACACCAGCGATTCAAGGTGTTTAGTGCTTTAAGTTAGAGTTTCTTAAGCTTGAGTAGGGAGTCGAAATCTAATATTATTTATATCTGCTAATGGTTAAATAAACATTATCACTATTCCAACAAGAATAACACTGTATCCTACGAGGTTCTTCTTTCTGAAAGGTACCTTCTCCATTCCGAAAAGTCCAAACTCGTCAATCAATACTGAAATCAATATCTGGCCTACAAGGTTGAACACTATTAGAAATGTTGCACCTATGTTTGCTATGCAGGCGGAACCAATCATAACAACCACTGCACTCATCAATCCCGGCAGATAGTATTTGAATTCGAGTCTTCCTATTCTAAACTTGTTCTTATCATAGATAAGGTAGATGATATACATGAATCCAAGTGAAAATATATGATGCATGAATGAAGTCCAGTAGACTGAGGAGCTTGTGCTCAGCATACCATTGAAGGAATTCATTATTACTATAAAAAATCCATTTATAAAAATAATCAGTTTGTTCATAAATACTCCAAATTTTGAGTTTTGTCTTTGTCGGGCAAGCGTTGTGATATAATTATTAATAAGCTAAAATTTACACTGCATGAATCTGTAGCATCATCAACAGTATAATACAAACAGTAGGACATATGAAACAATTAAATTATAAAAACTTCACAAAGTTGTAAAAAATAATGAATTGATTTATAATATAGGTATACGTTCATCATTAAATACAGGAGAGGATAATATTGAAAAAAGGTAAATTTTTAAATTCTGAAATCACTAAAGTCCTTTGCGACATGGGACATACGGATGAAATTACAATAGGCGATGCAGGGCTTCCAACGCCAGGGGATGTCAAGAAAATCGACCTTGCCTTGCGGGCGGGACTTCCATCATTCCTTGAAGTATTAGGCCTTGTAAGGGAAGAGATGGAAATCGAAAAAGTTGTAATGGCAGCTGAAATCATCAAGAACAACCATGAAATTTATGAAGCTGTGATGAAAATGTTCGAAAATGCAGAAATTGAATTGATTGACCACGAAGAATTCAAAAAAAGGACGGAGTCTTCAAAGGCCTTTATAAGGACTGGAGAATGCACTCCCTATGCCAACATCATCCTGAAGTCGGGAGTGATATTTTAAAATGCATTTAACTCAGCATAGCTGTATTCGTGTGAGGTGAAAAAATGGCTGAAAAAATCCTAGAAATGATTGGCGTGCACAAGGAATTTCCCGGAGTCAAAGCCCTTGATGATGTACATTTGAATATTTACAAAAAAAAGGTGATGGCCCTTCTTGGAGAAAACGGTGCAGGCAAGTCCACACTCATGAAAATCCTTTCAGGGGTGTATCAGAAGACTGAAGGAAAAATTCTCTATAAGGGAAAAGAGGTGGAATTCAAGAATCCGAAGGAAGCACAAAAAAGCGGCATAGCAATAATTCATCAAGAGCTTAATATGGTTTCCGAGCTTTCCATAGGAGAAAATATATTTCTCGGAAGGGAGCCCAGGAAATATGGCAATGTAATAGACTGGAAGAAGCTATATGACGATGCGGAAGCACTACTAAAACAATTGAACATCAAAGAAAACCCACGTAAAAAAATAAAGAATCTCAGCATAGGTAAGAAACAGATGGTTGAAATAGCAAAGGCTTTATCACTGGATGCGGAAATCATCATCATGGACGAACCAACAGATGCTTTGACAGATACAGAAACAGAAAGTCTTTTCAAAATAATCGAAACACTCATCGAAAAAGATAAAAGCATAGTATACATTTCTCATAGACTAAAAGAAATATTTCAAATGTGTGATTATGTGACCGTTCTTAGAGACGGACAATTCATATCCGAAAATCCAGTAGAAGAAATCGACGAAAACAAGTTAATAGAAATGATGGTAGGCAGAAAGCTTAAGGAACAGTATCCATACCTTGTTAAGGAACCGGGGGATGCTTTACTTAAGGTTAAAAAAATCAGCAACAGCCATGTAAGAGACATATCATTTGAGGTTAGAGCGGGAGAAATCCTTGGTGTTGCAGGTCTTATGGGAGCAGGGAGAACTGAGCTTGCCAAATCCATATATGGAACAATTAAGATAGATACTGGAACAGTATATCTTGAACACCATGCTATAAAGGTCAAGTCTGAACATGATGCTTTGAAACACGGCATAGCCTATGTTTCAGAAGACAGGAAGAAGTATGGTCTTGTTCTTGGGCTAAGCGTAAGGGAAAACATAAGTCTGTCATCCCTAAATAAAATTTCAAAATATCATATAATCAACAAGCCCAGGGAAAAGAAGGAAGCGGAATACTACGTAGAAAAGATGTCAATAAAGACTCCATCCCTGAGACAGCGGGTCAAGAATCTAAGTGGAGGAAACCAGCAGAAGGTTAGCATTGCGAAGACCTTGCTGACGAAGCCCAAGGTACTAATACTGGACGAACCCACAAGAGGTGTCGATGTAGGAGCAAAGAAGGAAATTTACGAGCTTATCAACGAATTCAAGAGTCAGGGAATGGGCATAATATTAATATCCTCTGAAATCCCTGAAATTCTAGGCATATGCGACAGGGTCATGGTAATGTACGAGGGAGGCGTGTCGGGATTTCTCGATAGAAAGGATGCCGACCAGGAAAAAATCATGAGACTTGCAGTAGGAATTAAGGAGGATGGATAATGGACAGTAAATCAAAAAACAAAGTCAAGGAAAACGACAGGGACTATAAATATTATTTGAAAAAATACCAGTCCGTTGTAGGCTTGATATTATTTTCCGTGCTCATTTCACTCCTTGAAAGAAGGTTTCTCACTGTTGGAAACATCTTCAATGTATTTAGGCAGTCATCGATAAACGCCGTTATTGCAACTGGGATGACCTTTGTAATCATTACCGGAGGAATTGACCTTTCAGTAGGATCCACATTGGCATTTAGTAGTGCCGTTGGAGCATTCCTCCTTGGAAGCGGAATGAATACGCCTCTGGCAGTAATAATTACACTTATTGTAGGACTTGTAATAGGAATGTCAAACGGGATAATCATATCCAAGGCAAAGCTTCAGCCTTTCATAGTGACACTGGCAATGATGACAATATTCAGGGGAGCAACACTTGTGTTCACCCAGGGCAGGCCAATAAGCACAGGATATGAAAAAAATGCGGATCTCTTTTCAAGCATTGGTACAGGAAGTTTGTTTGGACTTCCTACACCAATAATAATAATGATTATAATATTTGCAATCGCGTTTTTCATATTGAGAAATACTACCATAGGAAGATATATATTTTCAGTAGGTGGAAATGAAGAAGCTACAAAGCTGTCGGGTATCAATGTGGACAGGATTAAGATATTTGCATATGGAGCAAGCGGATTACTTGCCGCACTGGCTGGAATAATAGTTACAGCCAGACTGTCATCGGCACAACCGACGGCAGGATCGGGATATGAGCTTGATGCAATAGCTGCAGTTGTAATTGGAGGAACATCACTGGCAGGAGGGATAGGATCCATATTCGGTACCATAATCGGTGCCTTGATAATTGGAATTCTTAACAATGCTCTGAACCTTTTGGATGTTGGATCCTATTACCAGCAGCTGGCAAAGGGTCTTGTAATACTCATAGCAGTGCTCCTTGACAGAAAAGAAAAATAGATAAAAGAAGGCATCCATTATGAAGATTCATGATAAGAAATATGATTATATAATAGTGGGAAGCGGAACCGGTGGTGCAACTTTGGCGAGAGAGTTAAGCCGGGGAAATGAAAACATTCTCGTTATTGAAAAAGGAAGACATGAAGAAAAATATGGAAGTTTCGCCGATTCATTGAGGTATTTCGATCTTCATAAAATTACCCATATGCCAATAAAATCAAAAGAAGGCGTAAGAATATACAGAACAATAATGGCAGGTGGCAGCGGATTTGTGTCGGCTGGAAACTTTGTCAGAAGCATGGAGGAGGAATTCAAAGAGCTGGGTTTGGATTTGACTGAAGAATTTCTTGAAACAGAAAGAGAGCTAAAGATAGCTCCAATATATGAAGGTCTCATTTCAAAGGGAGGATGGGCTATAGCCGAGGCTGCCAATGAGCTTGGCTGCAATATGAAGCTTATGCCAAAGGCGATAAATCCGGCAAAATGCATAAAGTGCGGCAATTGTACCCTTGGATGCATAACAGGAGCCAAATGGACTCCACTTGTCTACCTTAAGGAAGCTGAAGAACGTGGGGTGGAAATAATGTATAACACCTCGGTTAAAAAAGTAGTTGAAGAAAATGGAAGTGTAAAGGGAGTGCTCATACACAGGGGAAAAGATGAAACTCTTATAAAGGCAGGTAAGGTAATACTGTCGGCAGGAGGAATTGGAACACCTATCATTCTACAGTTATCGGGAATTAAAAATGCAGGGAATAGTCTCTTTATAGATACTTTTGTAATGGTCTACGGCATCCATGAAGAACTTAGCCTTGTTCATGAACCTCAAATGTCCCTGGTGTGTACCAGATTCCATAAAAGTGACGGATTCATATTGTCGCCCCATGTCAATCATCCAAGACCCTTAAAGTATATTGAAGCAGGAATGAGTGGATTTATGATGGATGACAAAAAGACATTGGGTATAATGACAAAAATAAGAGATGAAAATCTGGGACGTGTTTATCCTAACGGATCAATACTAAAGACAGTGACAAGAAAAGACAGGGGAAAAATATTAAAGGGAACAGACCTGTCAACCGAGATACTATTGAAGACTGGAGTGAAGCTTAGATCAATTATAAAGACAAATCCCACTGGAGCCCATCCAGGAGGAACTGCAGCAATGGATGAAATAGTGGACTATAATTTTGAAACAAAGATAGGCAATCTTTTTGTATGCGATGCCAGTGTATTTCCAAAGTCCCCAGGGTTACCACCCATGGTTACTATCATCGCTCTTGCAAAAAGGCTTGCGAAGATTATTGGCTAAAAGGATTTTTTCAAATGGTCGGGGAGAAGGTAAGTACCCTGTACCCTTGTAAAAATAATCTAGTTGCGGCATGTGCTGTAACAGGAAATCAAGGAGGAGAATATGAGAAAAGTATTATCATTAGTATTGGTAGTGGTATTGGTATTGGCGGTATTTGCCGGATGCCAGCCGAAAGAAGAAACAGCTACTGAGGTAGCAAAAATAGGTCTTGTTGTATCAACTCTCGACAACCCTTTCTTTGTAGTTCTTAAGGAAGGAGCAGAAGCAAAAGCTGCTGGACTT
>JAUVAG010000121.1 GCA_030591825.1 Dethiosulfatibacter sp. | reverse complement strand
TAAGATTCAAGTAGACCTTGGCATGAAGGAATACCTGAAACCATTCCAACACTATTCCAAGCTTAACATGTTTATGATGACACTGGCACTTATGGCTGGAACTGCAGGTCTTCCCCATGTAATAGTGAGATTCTATACAGTAAAAACAGTAAAGGCTGCAAGATGGTCGGGAGTATGGGCTCTTCTTTTCATCATGATACTCTATACTACAGCACCTGCTCTTGCATCCTTTGCAAAGTACAATATAATTGAAAGCATAAACGACAAGCCAACAGAAGTGGTAGACAACATAGAATGGGTTGACAAGTGGGAAAGCACAGGACTTCTTACTTTAGAAGATACCAATGGTAACGGTACCTACGAACTTGGATCCGAAAACGAAGTTTCAATTGACAAGGATATCATAGTGCTTTCAACACCTGAGGTTTCAAACCTGAGTCCAATGGTCATAGCACTGGTTGCAGCAGGAGCATTGGCAGCTGCACTATCAACTGCATCAGGACTTCTACTTGCAATGTCCAGTGCAGTGTCCCATGATATCTACTATCGTATCTTCAACAATAATGCCACGGAGAAACAACGTCTCAAGGTAGCAAGAATAACAATACTTGTTGCTGTAATGTTTGCCGGATGGCTGGGAGTCAATCCTCCTGGATTTGTTGGCGAAGTTGTGGCACTGGCCTTCGGTCTTGCTGCAGCAAGCATATTCCCTGCAATACTTCTTGGAATATTCGACAGAGAGATGAATGATTCAGGAATAATCTGCGGAATGCTTACAGGACTTGTCTTCACAGTGTCCATGATATGCATGATGTGTTCAACAAAGATTTTCGGTACACCACAGCCAATCTTAAAAGACTTCCTTGGTATAAACGCACAAGGTGTGGGAATAGTTGGAATGATCCTTAACTTCTCAATATCACTGGTTGTCTCAAGGCTTACAGCCAGTCCTTCTGAGGACATGAGGTCTATCGTTGACAATATCAGGATTCCGGAAGGAGTATTCCAAGATTAGAGAATACATTAATGGACAAGCAACACGTTTAATACGTGAAGCTTATCCATTTTCTTTTTTAAAAATACAGAAACTAGATACTTATTGACGTTTTCAATGATTTCGTCATACACTTCCTATAAACACTACATTACATTTTACTAAATCACGATTTAGTTAATTATAATATAGTAAATATATTTTATCTATTATCTTTCATATAATCATAATATTATCTCATGACTGTATTATAGGTTTTCCTTTTTCATCAAAGCCCATATATTTGTAGTATTCCTTCTTCATGTCCTTGAATTTTTCCCTGTCCATGGATTTACCCTTGAGTATTCCATTTTCTAGAGGCTGATACAGCCTTTCAGGAAGATCCTCATGGGATTCGTCTATACCACAGTCATAGTTGATTTTTCTGGCAAGGTATATTCCTCTTTCTCCGATTTCAAGAGCCTCTTCAACAGTAACATCCCATCCCGTTGCAGAATTAAGAAGCTCCATGAATTTCTCGATGGGCATAGACCCTCTAGGTGCAGGTATGAAGTCGCATACTCCTGCCATATTCAGAAAACTCCACCATTTTTCCAGGTGTCCGAAAAATTCAGCTTTGTCCTTACCATATTCATTGGGATCAAGGGTTTTGTTCCAACCCAACTTTCGTATTTCATCAAGAACAGGTCCGTCCGCTTTTATTGTGGTATCGTGTACAGCCTGCATATGATCCGCTCCAGTAGGTGAAACTGAATATCCAAGACCAACACCAACTTTTCCCCTAGGATCGTGCATTGGAAGTTCCTGTCCCTTCACCTGCATTGCAAATTCCTCTGAATTACCTCCGAATATCTTCGAAGCCCTCCTGGTTCCCTTCGAAAGTATCTTTCCAAAGCCTCTGTCATATGATATATCCTCTATTAGCTTGAGAAGGGCCTTTTCATTTCCGAACCTAAGGTCTATTCCTTCAGTAGTTTCTTTGTCTATTATTCCCTTTTCATAGCATTCCATTGCAAATGCTACGGTGACACCTGCAGATATTGTATCCAGACCCAGGTCATTACAAAGCTCATGTGCCTTGGCTATGACTTCAAGGTTTCCTATATCGCACATTGCTCCCATTGAGCCAATGGTTTCATATTCAGGTCCTCCAAACTTGGGGTCAACCTTTATATCACCATTATCCACTTCTACAACCCTCTTGCACCTTACTGGACAGGCAAAGCATCCTTCCCTCTTTACAAGTATTGTATCCGCCATCCTCTGTCCTGAAATGTCTTCCGCCTTCTCAAAGGAACCGTCCCTGAAATTCCTTGTAGGAAACATGCCTCCATCGCTTGTCCTTTTAGTTCCTCCAGCTGTACCGTATAGATAAAAACCATATGAAAGGGGATTCTCCTTGAAATATGAAGAATACCACTTGCTTATTTCAAGAATCTTTGATTTGTCTGAAAATTCAATTTCTCCCTTTCCCCTCACTGCAACGGCCTTAAGGTTCTTGCTTCCCATTACCGCTCCCATGCCACTTCTACCGCAGGCATGCTTTAAATCGTTTATTACACAGGAATACTGAACAAGATTTTCGCCTGCTGGTCCAATCTGTGCAAGTTTTATCCTGTTGTCTCCCAATTCCTTCTTTATTTCTTCATTAACCTGGCCAATTCCTTTTCCCCATAGGTGAGATGCATCCCTTATTTCCACAATATCATCATTTATATAGAGATATACCGGTTTTGACGCCTTTCCTTCAACAATTATTCCGTCCCAGCCTGCCTTCTTCAGTTCCGTGGCAATAAAGCCTCCAGACTCGGCCATGCCGTATCCACCAGTGACAGGGGATTTGGCACCCATTACTATCCTTGAAGTTCCGGCGGCAGGTATTCCCGACATCACTCCAGTCATGAAATACAGTGAATTTTCAGCCGATAATGGTTTTACTTCGACTCCTATTTCCCTATCCATATACTGTGCAACAAGACCTTTTCCACCCATATATTTTCTAATGACACTTTCTGTCAGTTCTTCGATTCCTGTTAATCCTGTACTTAAATTGATTCTTAATATTTTTCCTGCGTATCCTTTTGGCATACCTGTTTCCCTCCTGAATCTTATCTCAATCATTCTCTCTATTTAACACTTATTATATCATTTTTTTGTGATCAATATATATGAATATCTTTTTTGATATCAAAAGATTTAAGGACAAAAAATAGCCACTGGCAACTAGATCATTTCGCTAGCTGCCAGTGGCTATTTTAATTTTACTACTTTTAAATTGTTCTTAGTGATTTAAGCTACAGCTGCAGCCTTCACCATTTTTACCATTGATTTTGCTATATGGACAACCGGAACACTTGATTCCATTTTTCTTATCCCTGTATATTTTATAAACAGCAGCGGAGAATATGACCGCTATCACAAACCCTAAAACTATATTAACCATTTAAACCAACTCCTAATTCCTTATTTGAATCAATATAACTAGCTTCATCACCCTTTTTCATCAGATATATGATTAAAGCAACCATTGCAAGAACTGCTACAAGCCCTGGTAGGAATGCTGTTCCTAGAGAACCGGTCTGCAACAAAGTCCCAAGCTGATAGGTTGTAAATGCTACTGCATAACCCATTCCCAACTGGAACCCTATACCTGCCCAAAGCCATTTTCTTGATTCCAGTTCTGCATTCATAGCTCCTATGGCAGCAAAGCATGGAGGTGTAAAAAGATTAAACACTAGATATGAAAGAGCAGCTGCTGAAGTAAGTCCCATTATTTGTGCTATATCGCCCTTTCCAGATACTATTGTAAGTTCCTCTACATCTATAAAATTTGTGATACCGTATACGACAGCCAATGTGCCAACTACATTTTCTTTGGCAATGAATCCTGTTATAGCCGCAGCTGCGAGCTGCCACACTCCAAATCCGAGAGGAACAAGAAGTATAGCAAAAGGTGATGATATGGAAGCCAGTATACTGGTTCTCTCCATTCCCTCTGCAACGACATTTAAGTTCCAGTCGAAGGTCTGCATTATTTGTATAAGTGCATTACAGATCAGTATAATTGTAGCTGCCTTGACCAGAAAAGCTTTACCTTGTGCCCACATTGATATTGCTGCCCTCTTGATACTCGGTATCCTGTATTCAGGAAGCTCCATAATGAAAAACTGTCTTGAGTTGCTATCTCCAGTTATTCTAACAACAATGAGTGCACCTAAAACTATTATTCCTATTCCAAGAAAATACATTGCCGTCCCTACCCAGGCTGCATCGTTAAAGAAGACACCTGCAAAGAGAGCTATAACAGGAAGTTTTGCTCCACAAGGCATGAAAGGTGTAAGCATTGCTGTAGTTCTTCGTTGTCTTTCATTCTGTATTGTTCTTGTTGCCATTATTCCAGGAATTGCACATCCAGTACCAATTATCATTGGTATTATCGATTTTCCAGACAAACCTACTTTTTTGAAGAATCTATCCATGACAACTGCAACCCTTGCCATGTATCCACTGTCCTCGAGAAGAGCCAGCAGAAAGAAAAGCACCATAATCAATGGAAGGAATCCTACTAAAGCTCCAACGCCTCCAATGATTCCATCAAGAAAAAGTGCCTTTAACACAGGCGATACACCATCGCCTAGCAACCCTTCAATAAATACATATAGCCCGTCAATCCATCCAACAATAATATCTGCAAAAAAAGGTCCCAATTGTGCCTGGGATATTGAAAAAACACACCACATCACAAAAGCAAATATGGGTATGCCAAGCCATTTATGGACTACAACTCTATCAAATGCATCCTGTTTGGTCTGCCTGCTGCTGTCAATCTTCTTAACCTCTACTTTTGATACAGTTTCCTTTATATACTCATATCTTTTCTTATCTGAAACTTCAACTTGGCTCCTATTGGACATGTCAACACCCGATGCATCAAAAGGAGCAGCCTGTTTACTGCCACTGATTTCAACAGCGATGGCAATCAACTTTTCAAGTCCATTGTCACCAGATTGAGTTGATACTGTTTCTATCACACTGCATCCCAAGATCTGACCCATCATATTGACATCAAGCTTTGTATCCTTCTTCTTCACTAGATCTCTCTTGTTGAGAGCCACCACTACAGGTATCCCAAGTTCCAACAGTTGAGTAGTAAAAAACAAACTCCTGCTAAGATTAGTGGCATCTACTATATTGATTATCACATCAGGATTTTCGTTTTTCACAAAAGCACTGGTTATGCTTTCTTCAGATGTAAATGGCGACATAGAATAAGCTCCAGGCAAATCCACTGCAG
>JAUVAG010000127.1 GCA_030591825.1 Dethiosulfatibacter sp. | reverse complement strand
CCGGGTCACGCTTCATGTGACCATAACGGATATTAAGAGGTCGCAGAAAGTTTCCTTAACGGCGTAATACCAACGCTTCAAGGGATTACGCATTTTTAACTTTCTTAGACTACAAGAAAGCAGCTACAAAAAAGACACCAAAAGGTGTCCTATTTTTTAAATAAAATAGCAACCTTCCCTCCGAAGAATGTTCAATCTAATGTTTAAGGCAGGTCTTCTGACTTAAGGCTCCTATCTTTCTCCTTCCCGTTCAAGTTGAACAGTGGATTATGAAAGCATAACCTTTTTACAGCAGCGGGGGCTGTAGAGGAATCTCACCTCTTTCCCTTTTCACCAATAATGGCACCTTTTAACAATTCGTTTTTTTGTTTATTATACATTATTTTACATGTATTAACAAGCTTAATCTCTTTTCTATTCCTTTCTTTCCATCAATACGAAAATCTAATCCATCAACAGCAGCTTCCTCCACCAAGTATTGCTATTGCACACCCTGCTCCTGGTTTCACTTGAATTGCATCTACTGGACAATTAGTCATACAGGCACCACATTCAATACATGAGTCAAATTCCACTCCCGACATGGATGTATATGTGGTTGAGCCTGTAAATTTAAACTCAATCCAGGAAGTCATCACCAGGATTAGTATTGCATATCCCACCATAAAGGCATATTCCTTTTTAAGATAAAACATTTCTGGCTTCAGTAAAACCATCGTCGCAGGCAAAAGGCCCAATAGAAGTCCCTTAACCGAAAAATATTTCCCTGGCAATATCGGAAGAAACACATGGAATACAATTGTAGACATAAAAAGTCCAATTAATGTAGGCATTGCCATTATGCATATTTTATAAAACCCAAACACTTCACTTCCCGTAATACTAAACAAAGCACAAATAACAAGAGCCCATATCCAAAACACTGTGTTCTGAACTATCTCAACAGGAGTCAGTACAATTCTGTCCTTCAGCTTAAACTCTACCTTCCTCATTTCATTCGAAGCTTTACCTTCCGATATGAATTTTTTAAGGTCTCGACTTCTTACTGGCCCGTATATTATATCTACATTCATAAATTTTCTGACTAAATGAGGCTCCATGCTGGTTGCACCAAGTTGTGGAAGTATCACCTTGTTTGTATCTGTGATTTCTTTGACCTTCCATTTATTCATCTGATACATAAGCTCCCTTGAAGCATTGGTATTATGCGGTTAAGGAAACTTTCTTAGACCTCTTAATATCCGCGTTAGTCACATGAAGCGTGACTTGGATAACGCAGCGTAGCTGCTTTCTTGCCTTTTGTATTTTTGTTAGAAGGTCTGCTCTATGAGCCCTTTCCTGTATGCATTCAGCAGCTCCTCAAGAATTTTTATTGTAGCTTTAAGGTCTCTTCCTACGTCAGTATCTTCAACTAAAAGCCTCTTTGGCTCCTTCTTGACATATACTTCCTGGGGAACCATGTCCTCATTCTTCTTTATTGTAACATTATGATCCTCAAAAGGTTGGTGAGAAACCAATATCATTGATACAGAGTTGAATATGAGCGTATATCCTGCAATGCCAGTAGTCTTCTGATAAGATTTTGAGAATCCTCCATCGATTACAAACATCTTACCTTCAGCCTTCACCGGATTTTCACCTTTTTTTGTATTGACGGGAACATGTCCGTTTATTATCCTTCCTCTGTTCTTATCTATACCAAATTCATCAAGGATCATATTACATTTTTCCACATCATCCCTGAACATATAATAGGCATTCTGGTCTTCCTTGTGGGTCTCCTTCTCATCGACGAAGCACCTTTCAAAGGTAGCCATCTTGCTCTTTCCAAAAAGAGGTGAATCCTCTCCGCACCATGCATACCAAACAATATCTCTGTTGAAGAAATTGCTGGACTCACTCTGATTGAAATAAGCATCTCTGATTTTCTCATCCAGGTAATCACATAATGATTTACCCGAATATATCTTACCATTCATCTCAAAAGTATCAAATTCTCCTTCATCAGTAAATGGTATACATCCGTGGTAAAGAAGATTGTCATTACAAGAAAGGTATATGCTTCCCTTTGAATACAAATACTTAACATGTTTTTGAAGCTTGCCGGAATGCTTGAAGTTTATTAGAAGCACGTCCATTATTTCATTTTCATCATCTGTTAATTTATAAGGATCATCATAATCCACAGTTGGGAAAAAGGAATCCTTCATCTCATAATCCTTGCCGCCTATTTTTACTTTTTTTCTGTCACGTGACATTTTATCCAGAAGAAGTCTGTCATCCATTTTGAAGCTTGGCTGTCTTTTTATTATTTGTCCTTCAATTTTAAACTGGATTACTGTAATGGCCTTTTGCATCTTTGCCATAAGATCCAAGTCTCTTTCTTTGAATTCATGGCCGTTTTTAACAATTGACTGAAAGCATTCAACAGGATCATCTCTATAGGTATTAGCTGCAAACTGTGCTAGCGGCAAAAGATTGATTCCATAACCATCCTGTACGGTTTCAAGACTTCCATATCTAAGACATATTCTTAAAACATTGGCGATACACGCTCTGGAACCAGCTGCAGCACCCATCCAAATAATATCGTGGTTTCCCCACTGTATATCAACATTATGATGCTTCAATATATCATCCATTATAAGGTGTGCCCCTGGTCCCCTGTCATATATATCTCCAACAATATGGAGCCTGTCAACAACAAGCCTTCTTATTACATCTGCCAAAGCTATTATGAAATCATCAGCTCTTTCAGTTCTAATAACAGACTTGATAATTTCCTTATAGTAATTTTTCTTTGATTCAAGTACTTCCTTTTCCTGTACCAGTTCTTCAATAATATATCCAAAGTTTTCCGGTAGAGATTTTCTTACCTTTGATCTGGTATACTTATAACCTGCATTTCTTAGAATAAGTACAAGGTGATAGATTGTGGTTCTATACCATTTCTCGTTTACCACACCATTCTTATTCAAAAACACAAGCTTCTCCTTGGGATAATACACTATTGATGCAAGTATTTCCTTGTCCTCAACAGGTAGCGTATCTCCAAAAGTCTCTTCGATTTTTCTCTTAACAGTTCCCGATGCATTTCTTACAACATGAGAAAAAGCTTCATACTCACCATGAATATCCGTAAGAAAATGCTCTGTACCCTTTGGCAAGCTAAGAATTGCACTTAGGTTGATTATTTCCTTGCTAACTTCGTCAATATTTGGATACTGCTTGGCCAGCAGTTTGTAATAATTCAAATGTTCCATTCTTACCCCCAGCTATATTATTCAAAATCCGTCTTACAGATTTTAACATGTTCCTTTATCTCAACATCCAGGTTCTTGAAAAATGCATCCAGTATGATTTCACTTCCACTAAACTGGTTGTCATATTCACAGGCTCCTGCTACGGATATGATAATTCCTTCTCCCTTTTCACAGGACTCTGCCCAAGGTTTTTTATAATTGTACTTGCATTCATAAAGCATCTGGCATCTGTCTATAAAAATCTTTGCCCGAGAACTTACAGTATTGAAGTATACAGGAGAAGCAAATATAAAGTTCCTGTATTTCCTGAGCTTTTCATACAATACTTGCATGTCATCATCAATACAACATTCCCCATACTTTTTGCCGCAGTAGCCGCAAGCTTTGCAAAAACCAATATCATAATCCACAAGATTAATCTTTTCAACCTCATGACCATCTTCCAACAGCTCATTTATATATTTGTCCAGATATTTTTCAGTGAACTTGTTTCTTCTGTGACTTGCCATTATAGCAAGATATTTCTTTCCCATTTACTTACACACATCGACCCATGTTCCCGCGGTCACCTCTGCCAGATAATCAACATCTATCTTCACTGCCGTATTTGGTCCTCCACCTGCAGGGTATACAAAGTCAAATACCTTCAATGATTCATCAAGATAGATCTCAAGATCTTTTTCAAGTCCAAAGGGGCATACTCCTCCAACAGGATGTCCAGTGGAATCCTCCACGTCATCAAATCCAACAAATTTTGCCTTCTGTTTGAACTGATCCTTAAATTTTCTGTTATCAAGTCTAAGGTCTCCCTTTGCAAGTAGAAGTATGTCTTTTTCCTTAAGCCTTATTGCCATAGTCTTTGCAATCCTTGCAGGCTCAACCCCTAGCGCCTTTGCTGCAAGCTCAACTGTAGCAGTAGATGTATCCATTTCTATAACCTCTAGAGAAAGATTTTCCTCAACAAATTGTTTTTTTACGCTTTCTATACTCATTATATACCTCCAAAAAAGCAGCATCGCTGCGTTATCCAGGTCACGCTTCATGTGACCAGAGCGGGTATTCAAGTCGCGAAGGAAAGTATCCTTACCCGCATATTACCAACGCTTCAAGGGAATATGCATTTTAGCTTTCCTAAGCTCCAAAAAAATCATACCTTAATATTATCACGACAAGTAGGTTTTTGCCATATTTAAATGCATACAGCCGGTTCTTTACTCATTGAACCAATTGAATGCGTAGGGTGTTTTTGATTCGCTTGTTGCCAATTGACTTTCATTATCATTTAGCTTTTATTTATGGTATAATTAATCTAACAAACATTAAAGGAAGTGAATTTAAATGAAAGATATTCGAGGCATCATTCTTATGATTATAATTGCATTAAGTTTGCTGGCAACAGCTTGCAATACTAAGGTTGATGATTCAGCCCTTGCCGATGTCGAATACAATCTAAGTGCTGCAAACGGCCTAAGATTTTCTCCCTATTCAAATATTAACACTTCTACTGATATTGTATTGTATGCAGGAAATTCGATATCGACCATGCTTACAAATACCACTGTTTACATTTGGGGAAGTTATGACGGTTCTGGAGATTCCATTTCAAATGATGGTCTTGGTTATTTTAATGAATTCGTTTATGACCATGATTTTGCCAATCCTCCTATGATTGGAATTAATACCACCATAGGCAGCGGAAATATGATAAACAACTTTTCCACCTCATATCCAGGGGATTCTTTTGTTGAATTTCATTTCACTGGCTTTGATCCCCAATATTCAGGAATGGACTGGAGCAGCCTTACCCGGGTATTTGAAAACAACGGTGGACTATGGTATTTAAAAGGTATAGTTCATAGTCAATGGACTATTTAAGAGTATCAAATTCGTCTTCAATTTCACCCATTATTTCCT
>JAUVAG010000163.1 GCA_030591825.1 Dethiosulfatibacter sp. | reverse complement strand
GGAGCCTTTGCACCCATAACAACTCCCGCTCCTATTCCATTTCCGAAATATGTTATGGCTTTTCCTATACCGTTACCCATCTCTATGTTCGGCATAAGGAGTACATCTGCATCTCCGGCAACAGGACTTTCATATTTTTTAATTTTAGCCGCATCCTTTGATATCGCAAGATCAAGGGCCATTGGTCCTTCAACAATTACATTTTCAGCAAACTTTCCGTCTTGGTACATTTCCTTTAATACTCCTGCATCTACAGTTGCAGGCATCTTTGGATTAACCTTCTCCTTTGCAGCAAGGCATGCAACCTTCACAGTCTCATATTTAAGACCTTTGGCAGCTTCAACTGCATTATTTATAAGCTGAACCTTTGTATCCAGGTCAGGATATGTAACCATACCTCCGTCTGTCAGCATCAAAAGCTTGTGGTATGCTTCGATTTCATAAAGCATGACATGACTTAGCTGATTTCCAGTTCTAAGTCCCCATTCCTTGTTCAGTACAGCCTTTAAAAGTACTGCAGTGTCCAAGAGACCTTTTAGAAGGAAATCTCCCTTTCCTTCGTTTACCATTCTTACAGCCTTTTCAGCCGATTCTTCAAAACTGGATGCTTCTATAATTTCACAATCTCCAAAGTCAAGGTTGTTTTTTTCAACATATTCACTTATCTTGGCCTTATCTCCTACTAAAACAGGAACTATGAGTCCGTCTTGATAAGCCTTTTCCACGGCTATAAGAACATTCTCTTCCTCCGCCGCTGCAACAACAAGTTTCATTTTGTTACTCTTGTCTACCAATTGTTTTAAATCTTCAAGTTTTTTCATGTATTCCTCCACTTTGTTATATTTTTCATTCCCTAAATCAATGTGCTGCTATTATCTGATAATCAGAAAGATAATATTTAAAATATATATGGACAGAACCAGAAGTTTAAGTTCTATTCCTTTTCTTAAAATATAGTTAAATATGATAAAAAGTAAAAGAAGCGCTGCCGAACCGCCTGTAAGAGCACCAATGCCCGTAGCAGACAATATGGTGTAGATTGACTCACCTGCAACAAGACCTAGTAAAACAACAAATATCTTGTGTGAATACTTGAATATTTTGATCTCATTTGGAAGGTTTACCCTTCTCAGCACACCTTCTTCTCCATAGTAAAATCCATCAAAAAACCCCTTCAATGACAAGAACATTACCGTTCCTATCATTACAAGAGTTGAAAAAACAAACATTGATATCTCGTCGGTCACCACGCCGTAAATCATTCCAAGTATTGTTATTGGCGCGATTACTGTCTGGGTTGTAAAATCCCCCATTCCTGCAACTGCTCCCATAAGACCCTTCTTGTGATCCGATATCATGGGTCCGGATATCTGCCTGTCGTCAATCATCCTGTCTTCCATCTGTATTATATATCCATGGATGGACGAACCTACATTGGGCTCTGTGTTGAAAAATTCAAGATGCCTCTTTATTGCATCATCCTTCCTGTCTTTCTTTCCCTTGTAAAGCTTTTTGAGGACTGGAATCATGCTGTGTGAAAAGGCTACACCCTGCATCATCTCGAAACTGTAGCATGAATGTGTGAAGTTCATCCACACCATCCAGGACCTGATTATTTCTTTTTTGCCTATTCTTGGTGAAACATACTTTTCCATGTCCATGGTTTTCCTCTTCTGTGCAGACAAAAGCATAATTACAATAAGGACCAGATAGGGATCGAAATGAAAATACACGGCTACCAGATAAGCAACTGAAAACATTATTATATTGTATTTATACTTGAACCACAAAATCGCCGATGATGAAGAAAGTATGATGAGCATTATGCCCGTAGTATTCAATACAATCTCCATTTCGGGGAATCTTCCCAAAACCATTGAACCAAACCTGTACAGGAACCATGAAGTAGCCGATACCAAAACAATGCTTATTGCCAATAGAAGAAGTTGTGGCAAATAGATATTGTTTATACTGATTGCCTTTTCAGGATCCTTGTCTATTGTTCTTTTCAGGTTCTTTATGAATATTGAATTTATAGACAACCTGTACCTCCACAACACCAGTCCTATCATGCTTATTGGAAAGGACAAGGATATAGCAGCTGCAGGCATTATGTCAAACTTTATTGCCGCCATGGCCGAAAGTATTCCTGCCATGCAGGGATCTCCCTTCAATGAACCTCCAGTAGAGGAAAAATCAATGAATAGAATGTTGGTCAAGGCTCCCGCCATGAGTCCTGCTGCAGGATTCCCAAGTGCAAAACCTGTAATCAGTCCTGAAAATACGGACCTGTAAAGAGTATAATATCCCACGCCAAAGGTGAAAGATGTTGAACTTCCTATGAAATATATGATGCCAAGTATAATGTAGTTGAACAAAGTCATAGCTCACCTTCCAACCTATATTTTCAAGATGTTTCTCGGTTTGTCGTCGGGAATAATCTGAATGTCAACTTCTGCAGTATCAGCCAGCTTAATAAGAGAAGCCATTTCCTCTGTGGATACATGAATATTCCTGTACAGGTTTTTCCGGTTGTCTCCGGACCCCATGCCTCCAAGAACTATCCTTTTTATTTCAACACCCTGGTTTATTAGATTTTCAAAAACCTGAGGAATCTTGGCTATAAGAAGTATCCTTCCTTTCACATTTTTGAAGCATTCACTAAAATTGTCCACAGAAGTAACCTTAATATCAATTGTTTTTGGCGCTGCCGTCAATGTAACCTTCTTTAAAAAAGGATTGTTGTCAAGTTCATCGTCTACAATTATTACTACATCGGCTTCAAGATGTGGTATCCACTTAACAACCACCTGTCCATGAAGGAGTCTGTCATCAATTCTTGCTAATATTATTTCTCTCATTTCCCCTCCTGTACATGACCCATTTCCCTGTTGACAAATACGAGTGTTCCCTTTGAAGTCTCAACGAGTTCATCCATATTCATATCTTCCTTCATGAAGTATTCAATAAGCATTGGAAAATTCACACCTGTCAGAAGATGGAAATACCTGTCTTGCAAAATATCAATGGAAACATTGAAGGGGGTTCCACCATACATGTCTGTAAAGACGCAAATATGGCCTGTTCCATTCATAGCTTCCAGTATTCTGTTCTTTAATCCCTCAGGACTGTCCCCAGGGTTCAATGAAATGGCACAAGCATTCTCCTGCTTTCCTACTATCATTTCTACACTCTTTAAGAGCTCCCTTCCGAAATCTCCATGAGTCACTATTATTGTTTTCATTTTTTCATCCTCGGTTTTGACTATATTAGATTAATTAATATCATTTTATTATAACACACTTATTCATTTAATAGAATAATACAAACGCCTTCATAATTAAACACTTTTTTTGTAAAACTTGTGTTAAATATTGTTAATCATTCAATTTATAATAAAACATGGAAGTTTTCGATTTTTTCTGATATATTAGTATCATGTGATAAAAATAAAGTAGTAATATTAATTTAAAGAGGAGAAAAATATGGGAAAACATAAAAGAAATTTCGAGACAGAAAACTTTAAATTTGTGCAGAATAGAGATTGTGAATACTTCCCCTGCCACAAGGGCGTAGCTGAGGGAAAATTCAACTGCCTTTTCTGCTTCTGCCCCCTTTACATGCTAAAGAACCAATGCGGAGGAAACTTCAAAGTCTCAAAGGGTGTAAAGGACTGTTCAAATTGTACAATCCCCCATTCTCCAGGCGGATACGAATATGTAATGAACAAAATGAAAGAGGTAATAAAAATAGGTAGCGATTTTTAATCGCTGCCTTAATTTTTTTCATTATATCTCAGATATTAGCTAATTCCTGCTACATTTCCTATATATACATGATTTAAATATTTCTTTGCACGTTTTTTTGCTTTTAGTAGTGTTTCCACTTTTGTTGGAGGATTATTCATCTTGTATGCTGGATAATACCTGGACAGATGAAGTACTATTTCCCTATCTATGGATCCTAGCCATTTGAAAAGTTCTTCAAGGTTACTCATGTCATCATTCTCCCTTTCAACTACCAGTGTTGTAACTTCTAAATGTGCCTTACTTTTGTAGATGGTCTTTATGGTTTCCATTACAGGGTCTAGCCTTCCACCGCATATATTTTTATAGTATTCATCGGAAAAGGATTTAAGGTCCACGTTGAATGCATCCATATACTTCAGTAACTCCATAAGAGGCTTGTGGTTGATGAAACCATTGGTTACACATACAGTCTTAAGACCATAGGATTTCGCCAGCATGGCAGTATCAATCATATATTCATACCAGACTGTAGGCTCGTTGTATGTAAAGGCTATAGAATCAAGATTCTCGTTCATGGTTATTTCAACAAGCCTTTCATAGGGTAGAAATACAGACTTGGGATGTTCATCCAATGATATCTCATGGTTCT
>JAUVAG010000041.1 GCA_030591825.1 Dethiosulfatibacter sp. | reverse complement strand
GACTGTAAATCTGTTGTCTTTCGACTTCGATGGTTCGAATCCATCTTCCTCCACCAAATAACAAAAGAGCTGTCTGAGACAGCTCTTTTGTTATTTCCGTAGTAAGGAGATGGCAATGCAGAACCATCAAAAAAGAGTCCCAGCCATAATATATGTATTAATGAGTTATACCAGAGCCCAGACATTAGTATTGAAACAGCAATCCATGCCAGCCGGGGCTCCCGGCTTCGAATCCATCTTCCTCCACCAATAAGAAAAAGACTTTCACGTATGAAGGTCTTTGTCGTTGCCACACCACTATTATTTTTAGAGCGGAGCATGGCTTAATAAAGGGATTTACGCCGATTAGCTGTTTCTTTTTATTATCCATAAAATATTATTTGGTAACATCAGAATGTTTTATTTATCAATCGGAGCATTAATGCTTGTTGTCTGGGCTTATTTTATTCAAAAGGATGAGCTTGAATATACCGTGAAAAATGCAGATGATGTATTATATTGGTTTGATAATATGAAGAATCCAGTACCAACATGGTATCTGGAAAATTCAACTATTTTGCAGATAGCAGAAAACAATTCAATTTGTTTATACGTTACTTTTGTTCCTTTATTTGCTCCCCATTATATTCTTTGTTATTATTAATCTAAGTTTTAGGGGTAGAAATGATAAATATATTGAATAATGAATTTACAATCGATGAGGACTGGTGCAAACCATATTTCGCACGATATATAAATGCAAACCACAAGGTAGCAGTAGTTGCTTTCTCTTTTCGTGAAGGTCAAATTAAAAACGCAAAAGACCTGGACAAACTATACGGCAAAGAGAACGGCAAATATTATCCAGTCACCGTTTCTGCGCTTAAATCATATGGAATAGTTGAAGATAATATAAGCATCTTGAATTACTTTGAAGACACTAGAGAGACAGCAAGAAAGAAGATTAAGGATGCAGATATAATATATCTTACCGGTGGATTTCCGGATATGATGTTCAAGCGGATTAATGAGTTTAATCTTGCTGAAACTATAAAGGAGCACAAAGGAATTATACTTGGTTATAGTGCAGGAGCAATGATACAGCTGTCTGAATACCATATTACACCTGACAAAGATTATCCTGTTTTTAAGTATTATGAAGGACTTGGTATATTGGATTCATTTGGTATTGAAGTTCATTTTAATGGTAGTAAAATACAGAATGAAAGCATTGAAAGGTTTATTAAGGAGAAGAAAAAGCCAGTATATGCGATAGGTGATAAGGGAGCCTTAATCGTTGATAATGGTAATGTTCGGATGATTGGTGATATAAAATTCTGCCTAGTATCAACCAAAAAATAAATTCATTAAACGAAGAGGGTAAAATGAAAAACATTATTACAATTCAGCACACACAATCTATGCAACATACAAACGGAATGATTGGTTCTTGGAGAGATTGGGACTTAACAGAAACAGGTATTGAACAAGCCAAAAGAATCGGAATGCGTCTTTCTTCAGAACTTAAAGGTAATCAATATGCAATGTATTCCTCAGATTTATTACGAGCAAGAAAGACTGCAGAAATTGTTGCGGATTATTTGGATACAGAACCTATCTTTACAGATGCTTTACGGGAATTTAATTTAGGAGAAGCTGTTGGCCAGTCAAAAGAATGGGCAAAAGAAAATGCGGCTTGTCCAGTCTGGCCACAAACTATTGACTGGGCAAAGACAATCGATGATAGACCATTTAATGAGGCAGAGTCGAAAAGAGAAGTGTGGAATCGTCTTTTGGCTTTCTATAACCAAATAGTAGAAAACGATGACGAAAATATTATTATAGTTTCACACGATGGTACATTAAGCATTTTTTATTCTTTATGGCTTGGGCTGGAGATTGAGACGCTTAATAAATGCAATTTGGCAGGTAAAGCTGGTGGAGTGTCATTTTTATATGAGGACTCAGAGAAGAATCGCATAATAAAACGCTTAAACGATCTCTCATATATAGTATAGAGATTGTACTCCATAAGAATAAATAATTGATGAAAACATAAAGGAAGAGCAAATGTCAGGATATAATATCAGAATTGAAGAGCTATGTAAGAAGATTGGTATCGGTCTTCCTTTATACGAACCCAGTCCCATCCAGGGCGGCCTATTGCATAGGATGTATGATGTATCCACAGAAAGCGGAAGATTTGCTATTAAGGCTTTGAATCCAATGATTATGAAACGAAGCGGTACTTACAATAACTATGTGGAATCTGAGAAAATCGCTCGAAAACTCTCTCAGGAAATTGATATAAGCTATGCAAATTACTATTATGGGCAGTCTGTTCAGGAGGTTGATGAGCAGTATTATCTCATCTACAATTTCAAAGAAGGTCACTCACTGAAACTGAATGAGATTGCACCAGAGCATTCATTTAAAATAGGAGCTGTAGTAGCTAAGATTCATAATATGGATTTTTCGGGTTTGAAAATAGAGAATGATAACACTGGCGAAGCCCGTATTTTTGGCTGGGACTTATTTCTCAGTTTAGCCAGGGAACGTAGTATCGAATGGTATGATTTACTGAATGTTAAAATTAAGGACTTGAAAATCCTGTCCAATAAGATGAACAATGCATATTTGGAATTGTCTTCATATGAGATAATATGTCACGGTGACCTTGATCCTAAAAATGTTCTTTGGCATGAAGATAAACCTATCATTATTGATTGCGAATCTGTAGGTTACTCTAATCCATATCATGATTTCCTTGATACTGCTTTGTACTGGTCATCGAATGGTGATTCAACAATTGATTATGACCGTTTTTCTGCATTTATTGATGGCTACAAGAGTATAAGGGTTATTGATTATAGTGATTGGGGAAAAACGTTATACAGTGGATATTCTGCAAAACTCGGTTGGCTTGAATACAGCATTAAACGTTCGCTAGGAATTGAATGCAATGATTCTTCAGATCAAAAACTCGGAACAGAACAGGTTTATGCATCAATCAAGGATATAAACCAATATAGCAAGGGTATTCCGGAAATCAGCACCTTTCTTAGTGAAAAACTCTCTTCATAATGACTAGTCCAATATTGGAAACATATAAGAAGAGATATGGTTTAAAATTAGAGGAGTCTTTTGTTTCATAATAATTTTAACAGTGATAAAAAAGTAACCGAATAAAAAATGAAAAAATGACCGAATGAAAAACAAAAATATGACCGAATAGCAATTGAAAAAACAACAGATTTGCAATATAATATGGTTGAGGTGGATAAAATGAATAATCAAGAATATTTACCAAGAATCATTGACAAGGTAGTTGAAGGTCATTTGGATTTGTTCGGAGCCGTGTGTATTGAGGGAGCTAAATGGTGTGGTAAAACCTGGACAGCCACTGCCCATAGTAATAGCAGCGTATACTTGGGAGATCCCTCAGGCAATTTTCAAAACAAATCGCTTGCAGAGATCGATCCAAAACTCGTTTTGGAAGGAGATGCACCAAGGTTGATAGACGAATGGCAGGAAGTTCCGGAACTATGGGATGCTGTACGGTTTGAGGTGGACAGAAAAGGTAAAAAAGGTCAGTTCATTTTAACTGGTTCAGCAACCCCTGCTCAAAAGGGTATACTGCATAGTGGAGCAGGAAGGATTTCAACATTAAGAATGAGACCCATGTCTTTATATGAATCAAAGGATTCATCAGGCCAGGTTTCCTTTGAAGATATATGCAGGGGTAAATTTGAAAATACAGTTACCGGAGATGTAAGTTTTAGTAGAATAATTGATTTAATAATCAGAGGTGGATGGCCCGGAAGTCTGGGTATAAATCCATCGGAATATACTACTATTGCCAGAGAATACTTGAATGCAATTGTCAATCATGACATTTACAGACTTGAAGGAGTAAACAGAAACACCAGAAAAATAAATCTGCTCCTGAAGTCTTTGGCAAGAAATGAAAGCACTACGGTTTCTATGAATACTTTAAGAAAAGATATCTTAGAAAATGAAGAAGAGGTTTTGGATAATGATACGATTGCAACGTATCTAACCCTGTTTGAGAGAATGTTCCTTATTGAGAATCAGAAAGCATTTTCCTCCAATATAAGATCATCGGTCAGGATAAAGCAAGCGGATAAGAGGCATTTTGTTGATCCTTCATTAGCCTGCGCACTGCTTAATGCAACACAGGAAATGCTTATTAATGACCTGAATACCTTAGGCTTCATGTTTGAAGCAATGTGTACGCGAGATCTTCGAATCTATGCTGATTCTTTTAACGCAAATTTATACCATTATCAAGATTATGATAATGACGAAATTGATGCTGTTGTTGAGTTAGAAAACGGAGATTGGGTTGGCATTGAGATTAAGCTTGGAGGTAATCAAATCGATGAAGCAGCACAAACTTTGCTGGAAATTAGTAATAAGATTAAAGGTGATGGCGGAAAACCGCCAAAGGTTCTTTGTGTAGTTTGTGCTGTGTGCAATGCCGCCTATTTAAGAGATGACGGAATCTATGTGCTGCCGATTACGGCGCTGAAAAATTAATAAAGAAGAAAGAATATTTATATGAATAATAATTTTAAGGAGTTTCTGCAAATAACAAAGAAACTGAATGAAGAAGGAATAATTCCCCTGTTGATAGGTTCCCTGGGTTTGGAGTGCCTGACAAAAGCAAACTGGGATTCAGGAGATATTGATATAGCCGTAAAAGGAGATCCAAGGGGTTGGGCAGCACCGGATGAAGACCGAGTTCACAACTGGGATACAATATGTTCTATCATGGAAAGTATGCAATATGAAATGACAGACCTGCATGAACATGCCTTTGATGATGGAATCCATGAAGTCCAATACGGGGTAATTGATACATTCCCCGATTTTGCAGGGATTGCAGTAAATGAACTAGAGGAAATCTGTGTAGATGATGTTAGATTCTTACTACCAGATATCGAACAATACTTGAAAATATATCAAAGCTCATACAAGGACAGCTACAGGGCAGACAGAACAAATCACAAGGACCTGGGGAAAATTGAGTTCCTGAAAAATTTGATTTCAGGAAAACGGTATTGATGTGGAGAATGGTGGTATGACATAGCTGAATTCTAGGATTATTAACCTTTGGTTATAAAATGCTGTAAGGGTTGACAGAGAATAGTATAAGGTATATTATCTAACCACTTAATTTGGGGAAAGATTATGACAAAAATTAAACAAAACATCACAAACATAATTGAAGTCAAAGAAAGTCAAATTATTTGGTTCTATTTCCTTTTGTGATTTTTGATTGACACATATATCGAAAAGATAAAAGGACTGATAGAAAACCTACAGTTCTTTTTTTATATTATAAGGAGGTTGGACATGGCATATAATGCGGACATAGTAAGAGATAGGTATGACAATTATGGAGATAGGGAATGGACACGACTGGAACAAGATGCCAATGGAATTCTGCTTTATGAGGTCCATAAAGAATTATTGTTTCGACATATTCATAAGTTGGATAATGTGTTGGAAATAGGTGCGGGTTCAGGGAGATATACAAAAGAACTTGTGGATATTTGTAATGAACTGACAGTAGTAGATATATCTTCTCACCAAGTTAAATTTAACAAACAGAAAATGAAGGAGCTTGGTAAAATCGATGCAATAAAAGCATTTCATGTTGCAGATATGATTGATATGGATATGTTCGAAGATGATGAGTTTGATAATGTAGTATGTATAGGCGGTCCATTATCATATCTTCTTGATAAAGAAAAAGAAGGGGTACAGGAGTTGCTAAGAGTTACAAAACCAGGTGGAACTATAATAATGGGAGTCATGAGTATCATTGGAGCCTTTTCCTACTATTTCAACGGAATACTGCATGAAAAAGAAGCTTACGGTATAGATGCAACCAAATGGGTGATAGATACAGGTGTGTAGGATGGCATTCATTATCCCTCACCAAAGCAACACAATTGTCACATGTTCAGGAGTGTTGAGTTAGATAAATTATTTTCTGAATTCAATGTTGAAATATTAGAAAAAAGCTCAGCGGGATTATTTACTACAGTAGATGATTTTGAGAACGCAAGATTAGAAAAAGTAAGGTTAGAGGATAGTGAAATGTGGAACTTAATAATTAAAAAAGAAATTGAATTCACCAAATATCCCGGTACTTTGGATTGTGGAATGAATATTATCTATGTTATAAAAAAGCTGGAAGGATAGGTTGATTCCGGAAAGGATACATAATGAAGATTGCTTTAAGACAGCTGACATTTAAAGATGGACAAGATATATATGATATGCTTCAGGAAATACCCGAATATGAAAACGGCTATGCTAATAGATGCAAGGACAGAAGTTTTGAAGACTACAGAAAATGGCTGATAAAGTGTGAAAACAATTCCAACGGAAAGGATCTTGAGAGTTGGAAGGTGCCCCAGGAGGTTTTTTGGTTATATATAGATGGAAAACCGGTTGGACAGGGAAAAGTTCGCTACCAGTTAACAGACTTACTGCTAGAACAAGGTGGACATATCGGATATGCAATTCGTCCTTCAGAACGGAAAAAAGGATATGGAACCATTCTGTTAAAACTGTTGCTTGATAAGACGAAGATTAGAGAAATCGAAAAAGTTTTGATTACGGTTCTGAATCACAATATTCCTTCAATAAAAGTTGCTTTGAACAACGGTGGTGTGATTGAAAAAGTAACAGAGGAACGAAAATATATTTGGTTTTACAATAAGAGAGGTGAATAATGCGAAATTATATAATTTGTGACAATGGAAGTGTCGATGATATAGCATCAAAATGCAAAAAATATAATAGCGGAATTGAAATTCAAGCTTTGGGGGTGCGGACATCCTCCTGTCTCTTTCAGAGTCCAAGTTTTTGTCCGCACTCCCGATTCAGATGAAACTCATGATCATTTAAGAATGCATCACGCAAATTGTACATGGGCTGCTCAAGAAAATGATTACAATGAGGATATCTGTCCATTCTAGTTGCTAATTGCCCCCAATTATTTTAAAATTACACATAAAGGAGACTGTCAATGGCGGCCTGATTTTGTCAGAAAAAGTCGAAGCATGGGTATTAATGATTCACTAGTAACATGCTAACATCAGAAGTTTTTATTTCTATATTTATCCAGAGTACTGACTGCTTTCCGTTTTAAATCATCAACGATATGAACATATGTATCTGCTGTTATTTTAATTGTGGATTGTCCAAGGATGTCAGATATATTTTTCAAGTTTTCCCCTTCAAGTAACATTAAACTAGCACAGGTATGCCTTAGATCATGGAAGCGGATGTGATCAAGTCCAGCGGATTTTAATTTTCTGGCAAATTGTTTAGATAAATTCCGTGTATTAATTAACCGGCCATTTGGTTTAGTAATAATAAATTCTGATTTAATATACTTATTCCAAAAGGTTTGCTTATTAATATTTTGCCACTCTCTTTGTCTTTTTTAAATCATTTATCATATCGGTTGTGAGGGGCACTGTACGGTTTTGTTTGTTCTTTGTGGGTACTATTCAAATCCCTTTAAAGAACGCCAATAGACCGAATGGTTGACTGATAAGGACATGTTCTTCCAGTCTAT
>JAUVAG010000059.1 GCA_030591825.1 Dethiosulfatibacter sp. | reverse complement strand
TGAGTGAACCAAAACCTGATATTGAGATAAGAATACAGGGGGACGATATTGATAGGTTGATACAAGTTGGTTATGACATACTGGAAGCAACTTCTGATATGGTTGAACTTGTCAATGTAATGGATACAATTCCAACTACAAAATATGAATATTTAGTGGATGTGGATAAAGAATATTCTTCAGTGATTGGTATTACTCAGTATGATATTGAGCAACAAATTAATCTTGCTGTTAATGGTATGAATACATCGGTTATGCGAAGAGAAGATAACGAACTACCAATTTTTTTAGTGAGCAATATACACTCTAAAGAAGATTTAGAAAATTTGATGATCAAGTCTTCTTTTGTTGATAATAAATATTTGTTAAAACAATTGGCGAATATTGACATGGTTAGTAAGAGAAATTTTATTAGCAGGTATCAAAGAGAAGCGATTATTGAAGTTACGGCGAATGTTAGACCAGAGTATAATACCAACGAAGTTCAATCAAAAATTGAAACTCTAATTGCTGAATTAGTGGATGACAGTGATGCAACTATAATTTATAGTGGTGAAAAGGCGTTCTTAGCTGAGCATTTGACTAGTCTTGGCATAGCCGGCATAGTAGCTTTAGCTCTTGTTTATTTTATTTTGTTGGTTCAATTTAATTCCTTTGTGCAACCTTTTGTGATTTTAATTTCGGCACCTTTAGCGATTCTTGGAAGTGTATGGGGTCTATATATTACAGGTATGTCAATAACATTTACGGTGTTGCTAGGTGTAATTTCGCTGTTTGGTATTGTTGTAAATAACGGTATTCTACTGATTGAATACATTAATAATGAGAGAGATGAAGGTCATGATGTAAAGTCTGCTTGTAAGGAGTCTATTAATAAGAGATTTAATCCAATAATTCTGTCGAGTACTACGACTATTATGGGGTTAGTGCCTCTTGCTTTCTCAGGAAGTTCTTTTTTCGCTCCAATGGCTGTAGCTCTTATGTCGGGATTGATTGTTGCTACCGTATTGACTATGGTGGTTATACCTACAGTTTATAGTATGCTTGTTAAGTGACTCTTTTGAAATCTCTAAGGAAGACATTATCAAAGTTCAAATAATCTATTTCGATTAAGCTAGTAAATTTTAGTAGGGATCTCAAATTCCGTCTTCCTATAATAAAAGTTTTGATTGACCTTTCAGCATTGTTGTCTTTGGTTTAAAAAAAGGAACTGAATTTTCAGTTCCTTAATTTATTGTTAAATTAATAGGTCGAAGAATTATCCTAAAAGCTGCTCTATGTCATCTTCAACATTGTTTATTCCATTTATTCCGAATGTATCAACCAATACATTGGCTACATTTGGTGAAAGGAATGCAGGAAGAGTTGGTCCAAGCTTAATGTTCTTAACTCCTAGATAAAGAAGTGCAAGTAGAACTATTACAGCTTTTTGCTCATACCATGCGATATTGTATGCTATTGGAAGGTCGTTTATATCGTTAAGCTCAAATATTTCCTTAAGCTTAAGGGCGATTACTGCCAGTGAATAAGAGTCGTTGCACTGTCCAGCATCAAGTACTCTAGGTATTCCACCAATATCACCAAGGTTAAGTTTATTGTATCTATATTTTGCACATCCAGCTGTAAGAATAACAGTATCCTTTGGAAGTTTTTCAGCGAAATCAGTGTAGTATTCTCTAGATTTCATTCTTCCGTCACAACCAGCCATTACAAAGAATTTCTTGATTGCTCCACTCTTAACTGCATCTACAACTTTATCAGCAAGTGCAAATACCTGCTCGTGTGCGAATCCACCAACAATAGTTCCAGTTTCTATTTCAACAGGTGACTCAAGAGTTTTTGCCTGCTCTATTATTTGTGAGAAGTCTTTCTTTCCATTTTCATCTGGTAATATATGTACACATCCAGGATATCCTGATGCTCCAGTTGTATATATTCTCTTAATATGAGCTTCTTTAGGAGGAACTATACAGTTTGTAGTGAAAAGAATAGGTCCATTGAATGATTCAAATTCTTCTTTTTGTTTCCACCATGCATTTCCATAGTTTCCTACGAAGTTATCATACTTTTTAAATGCTGGATAATAGTGAGCTGGAAGCATTTCACCATGAGTATAAACATCAACTCCAGTTCCCTTTGTTTGCTCAAGCAATTGCTCAAGATCAACAAGATCGTGACCTGAAATAAGTATAGCTGGTTTGTTTCTAGTTCCTATGTTTACTTCAGTCATTTCAGGATTACCATATGCTCCTGTATTTGCAGCATCAAGATCCGCCATCGCAGCAACTCCGAATTTTCCTGTTTCCAAAGTAAGTGCTACAAGTTCTTCAACAGTAAGTGTATCATCAAGTGATGAAGTAAGTGCCTTAATTATAAATGCATACACTTCGTCGTTCTCTTTTCCAATATTGAATGAATGCTCTGCATATGCAGCCATTCCCTTAAGTCCGTAAATGATAAGTTCTCTCAATGATCTTACATCTTCATTTTCAGTAGCCAAAACTCCAACCTCTACAGCCGTAGCCTTTGCTTCCAATGATGCTACTGTATTTCCAGTCCATGTTACAGCGTCATGAGTGCTCTTGAATTCAACACCCTTTGCAGCAAGTTCTTTTTTCATTTCATCTCTAAGTGCTAATCCTTCTTTAACTTTTGCTGCAATTGCAACATCATCAAAGTTTGCATTTGTGATTGTTATAAAAAGTCCGTTCATCATATAATGATCTGCCTTAGGAAACTTAATTCCTGCTTCCAGTCCTTCTTTGGCTACTAATGCTACTCCCTTAAGAGTGTAAATCAAAAGATCTTGAAGATTTGCAACCTGGTCATTCTTTCCACACATTCCCTTTACTGTACATCCTGTTCCTTTTGCTGCCTCTTGGCATTGATAACAAAACATGCTCATAATAATATCTCCTTAGATTTATTTATTTTTAAGTATTTTTTTCCATGGGACTATAATACCTTATCCAGAAACTAATTTCCGTAACCATTGTTACGAAATCAATAAATAATAATTTCTTGTTGAATACTTGTCATATTTGTTATGCCTAACCATAATTGTATCACTTTTAACAACATAAAGATATCGATATTCAGCCTTGATTAATAATCCTTCCCTGCCGCTGTAATATTAACAGGGTCAAATGCGTGGCATGGAGTAACTCCGTAAACCATTCCGCAATTAGGGCATTTTCCTTCAAACTTTTCCATTTCAAATATTTCGTCGCATTCTTCGCATTTAATATTAAATGCCATTGGCATAAATTGTTCCGAGAATCCCATTATCCTTACCTTGTCTACTGTATCTTTTCCTGATTCAAATTTTCCTGAACATCCTTCGTGCATTTTATTACCCTCCTAGTTTTAAACAAAAGTTATAGTTGAGTTTAATCATAAAATAAAAGTATCGAAACGCTTCAATGAAATACTTTTATTTTATGATTAAATACGAAACTTACTTTTGATTAAAACCTCCTTTTTTTTATTAAATGATTAAATACGAAACTTACTTTTGATTAAAACTTCCTTATTTTTTTATTGTTTCTATATTTTTTCTATTGTTTTTCCCGATCTAAGATCAGCTCTCATTTTACCTATAATTTTGTCTATCTTCTCAAGTTCAACAAGCATTTCTTTTTCCTTGCTGTCTGTTTCTATAACCTTGTCTATTCCACCATTTTTAATTACTATTCTCTTGTCAGCCATTAGTGCAAGACTTGGGTCATGGGTTGCCATAAGCACTATCTTATCTTCATTTATAAGAAGGTTTAGTGCTTTTTTTCTATCTATTCCAGCATTCTCGATTTCATCTATGAGAACTATTGGCGATGTACTGAGAATTGCAGTATCTGCAATCATAAGGGCTCTTGACTGGCCTCCACTAAGTGATGTTACTGGAGTTTCCAGATCAAACTTTTCACCTGCCAGGTGGTTCGCTGCTTCTATTATTCTCGCTACAACAACTTCCTGGTTTTCAACCATCCTGCTCTCTGCATGAAGCTCTATAAATTCCCTTACGGTCAAATCCATTACAAAATTCATATTTTGTGACAGTTGTGCAACGAGCTTGTTAGAAGATGAAAATCTCCACTTCTTATCCGGCAGCTCTCCATTTATAAGAATTGACCTTCCCGTAGGTGTATCCTTGTTTGCAGTCCATTCAATATCAGCAAGTAGTCTGCTTTTTCCAGAGCCCGTAGCTCCAACTATTGAGATTATCTCACTTTTATTTATTGTCAAAGTTCCGAAACTTTCATCCTTGCCGCTTTTGTCCCTTCCACCGATGATTGATAAGGATTCAACAGTATCATCCTTTTCAAGTCCAAGGAATTCGAGCATCTCACTTATATATTCCATGAAGTCGATTCTAATCTTTTCCGTGTCTATTGCCCATTCTTCAATTTCTTCTTCGCTAAAATTGTTTAGATATTCATCAAATGTTTTCTCTTCATGTCCTGCTATTTCCAGATTATTGTTTTCGAAAAATGACAGTGCAAAGGGATATTCCTTTTCAATTTCTCTTATTTTCATTTCTTCAATATTTACGATTTTATTCATCACTTCCTCCCAGGTCCATCTTCCTCACATTACCCATCTGATAGTCGTTTCCTATTCTCTTCTCTCCAAGACAGTAAGAACAAAGTGCTGACGGCATTGAGAACCTCAATTCCTTGCCTTTTACAGTTTCTATATTTTCATTTTCATCATATAGAAGTGTGCTAAGCTCGTAGGCTCCCTGTCCTGTCAGACCGTTTATATGCATTGTTATTGCTTTCGAATTTACCGAATGAACCCTTGATGCAAATACTTCCCTTTCAGCCTGTGATACTATGTCACCCTTGGTAATTAACACTATGTCAGCCGATTTCAGCATGGGACCGATCTTCTTAGGAGTGTTTATGCCACTTAGATTGTCGATTACACAAATTGCCTTCACATCTCTGATATATGGCGAGCATCTGTTGCAAAGACCAGCACTTTCAGTTATAAGTACATCAAGTTCTTCGCCTCTTCCCCACTGTACAACCTCTTCGATATTGCTGACAAAGTAATGATCGGGACAAAGCGACCCGGATAATCCCTTCTTCACTGGAACTCCAGCCTTTTCGTAAAGTATGTCGTCATCAGTATAGAGACAGTCAAATTTTACTACTCCTACTTTCAAATCTCTTTTGTGCAAGGCTTGTATTGTCTTTAAAATAACCGATGTCTTTCCCGATGATGGAGGGCCTGATACTGTTATTAAATTCATTCTATACCTCCTTTACTGATTCATGGAAGAGCTTTTCACATTTAGTAATTAGTTTTCCTATATCATTTTTCTTTATATTGTCCCATCCATACCACATGTATTTCTGTTCCTTTGAAATCATATTGTCAACATCAGGGTTAACACTTGGGAACCTTCCATTATGAGAAAGTATTTCTCCAACCTTTACTGATGCGAAGAAGTCTACTATTGGCTTCAGCTTTTCCTTTCCTTCCTTCTTGGTAAGCATGAATATAGGGCTTATTATTGCTCCGTCTTTTGGCCATACAGCCTTCATTGGACCACCCCTCTTTGTCATCTTTGTAAAGAAGTATGGCATTATTGTAACTACGGGCTTTCCTGTTTTCTTTATATGTGACTTCACCATTTCAGAAGGATGCATGCTTTGAAGCAAACTCTTTCCAAGTTTCATAACTCCTTCATCGCCGTATTTATTTTGTATGTTCAATAGTATTGCATTGAACAAGTCGAAATCTCCTATTGGAAGACTTACTGAATTTTCAAACTCTTCTCCCAGTATGTCATCCCATGATGTAGGCATCTTCCTTCCATTCAATTCTTCTGAATTCACAAGAAACACTGCAGGAACAACACCTATCATTGAATATTCATTGTCAGGGTCCTTAAGACTCATATAATCATTCTCAAAGTCCTTGTTGTAATGATCCATTCCTGTAATATCTTCAAATACATTTTCAGATTTATATTTCCCAATAAGATCCTTGTCAAAGAAAAGGTCAAATCCTGCTGAAATGAATATATCTGCAAGCACATCCGCCGATTTGCTCTTTTCGAGGGAATCCTTAAGCCAGTCAACTCCCATTGATGCAGCTTTCAATTCGTAGCCTATTGTCAAATCCGTTTCCGCTTCATGTTCCTTCATCCATTCCTGGAATGATTCCATAAGAGGAACCCTTACTGGACATGGGAGAATTCCTTCAATTCTAATGTCTGTATCAGCTGTATCCGTCTTCTCCGGAAGCTCCTCCATTGTATTTTTACTTGCCTCAATAAGTCCAATCAACTGCTTTGAAAAGGTTTCTACATTTACCTTCTTCATCTTGAGCGCCATTTCAAGGGTTATTGATTTTCCTATTTTTTGTCTTTGTTCTTCATTCTTTATACTGTCTATTCCTGCTGATATTAGCAGATCTTTTGCTTCCTCATACTTTTCTGTTATATCGTATAATGTATCCTTAATATCAAAATATTTGTTTTCCATCTTGCACCTCGTTTGTTTTTTTATTTCCTTAATCTATATCTTCTACTATATATTGTCTTCAATTGTCTTTCGTTTAAAGTTTATTTATTTTTTAACTTGTACACATGATAACATTGTAAAAGAAAAAGTTCCGTAACATAAGTTACGAAACTTCCATTATTGTTATTCCATTGCGATTAAATAAATAATTCTTATTTATATTCTAGCCCTTCATTATCCTGCTTGAATTCAATACAGCTATAAGTGCCACACCAACATCTGCAAATATAGCCTGATACATTTGTGCAAGACCCATTGTACTGAGAACCATTACCAATCCTTTAACTCCAAGGGCAAATATTATATTTTGCCAAACTATTGTCCTTGTCTTTCTTGCTATACCTATACTTTCAGCAATTTTTGAAGGTTCA
>JAUVAG010000069.1 GCA_030591825.1 Dethiosulfatibacter sp. | reverse complement strand
TTCCATCACTTCTATATGATAAATATGGTCTTGGGATTATTTTAACCTATGTTTTGAAAGGAACACCATTCACATCTCTTTTTGTTATGAATTTAATGAATCAGATCAGCACATCTTATGATGATGTTGCATCCACCTTGGGAGCAGGAGAATTTCAATTATTGAAAAAGGTCTATTTGCCTCTTTCTGAAGACATGATTGTCTGGTGTGGTATGATTCTGTTTGCCTATGATTTTGGTTCTTTTGAAGTTCCTTATCTTCTGGGAACCCAAAAGATTCACATGCTTTCCGTTTTACTTTATAGTTCATACATTAGTCCGGCCATTGATGTTATTCCTACAACAATGGCTATTGCGATTATACTCTTTATCCTGGGAGGATTGCTTGCATATCTCTTTGGTAAATTTCTGCAGTGGCTTATTCACGTTGAACTTTCAGAACCATTCCTTCGAAAGAAAATAACTAAAAAGTTTAAAAAGAAAAGAGGAATCTTTGTTCATATCCTATACTTAATAATAATGGCAGGTGGACTGATTACCACAATATATCTGGTTCTATTATCAATGCATTCATATTTTAGATATCCCATATTAATGCCTTCAGGCTTTACACTGGATTACTGGAAAAATATATTTATTGGGAATCCTCTGTTTTATAGGGGACTTTTCAGCAGTCTTTTCATTGGCACAATTACAGCTCTTCTTTCAACCCTATTTGGCTTTATTGCTGCCAGAGGAATAGCCAAACACTATCCAAACCTCTCGGGGAGGCTGCTGTTCATACTTACAATCCCTCTATTCATTCCCGGAATAGCTCTATTTCTTGGTGTACATCAAGTAATGATCTATTCGTTGTTTGTAAATCATTGGATTGGTGTAGTTCTGGGACATATGTTGATTTGCTTGCCTTATACTATCAATATTGGAGTATCCTATTTTAAAGGTATTTCACCTGCATTGGAAGAAGTTGCAATGACCCTTGGAAGCTCTGGAATAAAAAGATATACATTCTTGATTTTACCAATGATTGCACCTGGTATAGGATTGTCATGTATTATTTCATTCCTCATCTCCAACACGGAATATTTTTCCGTTTTCCTCATTGGTGGTGGTAATACGATTACATTGTCGATGATTATGTACCCTTATATATCCAATGCTGATCAAAGTATGGCATCTGTGGTTGGAGTAATCTTTATGACATTGAACCTATTGATATTCTACTTGACTAATCGTTTCCTGAAAAAAAGTGCTACCTATAAGTCTTTATACGGAGGTTACTAACATGAGTATTAAAGTGAAAGATATCAAAATAAGCTATGATCAAAATACTATTATAGACCAGGTCAGTTTTCAGGTAGAACAAGGTGAATTATATACGTTGTTGGGAAAATCAGGCATGGGAAAGAGTAGCATATTAAGAGCAATCTCCGGACTGATTCCATTGGCTCAAGGTGAAATCATAATTGATGATTTGAATATAACAGATCTTCCCGTAGACCAACGAAACATTGCCATGATTTTTCAAAAGCCCTTACTGTTTCCTCATCTGAATGTCTTTGAAAACATAGCTTTTGGTCTTAAAATGCATCATTGGAATAAGAGTGACATACAAAAAAGAGTTACAGAGCTTTTGAAGATCTTTCAAATCAGTGAATTAGCGACACGTATGCCGATTGAGATTTCCGGAGGTCAACAGCAAAGAGTTGCCATAGCAAGAGCACTTGCATTAAAACAAAAGATACTGTTTATGGATGAACCTTTCTCCAGTCTTGACCCATACTTGAAAGAGGAAATGTACACTCTACTGGAAGACATAAGAAAAAAACTTGATCTTACCATTATTTTTGTAACCCATGATGTTAGGGAAGCATTGATTTTATCAGATAAAATAGGGTATTTATCCAGGGGTAATATCATTCAGCAGGGAAATCCTAATGATCTCTACAACTATCCTGAATCCAAAGAGCTAGCTGAATTTTTAGATCTTGTGAACTGGGTGGAAGGTAAAGTTGAGTCCAATCTATTTTCATGTTCTTTTGGCGATGTAGATCTTCCGATAAATAGAAAATTTGATAAGGGTAAGTGCCAGATGCTGCTGAGGCCCTATGATTTAAGCCTTCTAAAAGAGCATGGTTTTCATGATTTGAGTTTTCAGGGAAAGACCAAGACTGGCAGCAGTATTGATGGATTCATATTTTCTGAATCATTTGAAGTATTGTTTTCAGAAAGAAAGGGGAAAGAAACAATAACCGTCATTTCCTCTCGTGGTGAAGAACTAACGGTTATTCAACAAGACAATATGAATTTCATAAAAGGGGAAACAGTGTATTTACAGGTTCTCAATCCATATATGCATATAATATCAATGGATGACTTTAATATTTCTTCGATATCTACTCATACATACCACCCCATTCCACAAGGGTGAAACCTTCCCGTATGATGACTTCAACAGCGTCCGGCTCTACAATGTCACTGTCATCTGAAGGTATGAAATAGAACCACAGACGATAGGCCTTTGTTGGATTTGGCACCACATCGATGGGCATTATCCGGTTAATGATTTCGGTTTCTTGGGGATAGATTATGTACTCGGTTGAAGGGTCCAGCTTTTCTAACCAAAATTCAATAAAATCCCTTTTTTCTTGTTCATTGAACCTGTATTTATTCAGCACTTCTTCAAGAGTAAGTTCCCTGTCAATGGCAGGTAGCCGCCATCCAAAGTCCCTCTGGAAGAATACATCCGTTACAATGGCTTCATAGAAGAGAAAACCATATGTTTTATCCAACAGCCCATCAGGCTCAGCTGTAACTTTCCAATAATGCACATAATCAGGTATTACTTTTGTCAACCGTTGAGGATACCTGAATGTCACTTCAATGACTTGAGTGGCGTCAGGATACAGGTAGATATTTGGTTTAAGTACAGGTATGCCGATACTCTGGGGACTGCCGCCCCCCGGCATTGGTCTGTTTGTACCACCGGTGTTGGTGAACCCGCCATCCTTAACTCCGTTGAAATCTTCAGGGGTCTTTTGAGTCCAATGTTCACCATAACCAGAAGTGGACTCACCAGTACTTATACCTGATGCATCTGCACCATTAACTTCAGGGTCAATCCCTTCAAGACCTTCAACTAGCGGATTCTTATCCTCTATTTCAGTTTCTTGATTTTTATCTTTCTGGCCGCTGGCAAGTAGCTCTCTGATCTTTTCTTTCAGTTCCTCTGGAGTTAAATCTTTGTTGGCTTTTTTGATTTCCTTCACCCATTCAAGAAAGGCTTCTCTGTCATGAATCAGACTGTTGTAGTTTGGATTGTTTTTCTGATACTCTGCAAACAGTGCTGCTATTTCACTTCGACGGCCTCCTCTTGTGAATGGATCAATCAATCCGCCAAGGACGCTTTGTTCTCCGTTGATGATTCGGTCAAGAGATGTGTAGAAATCGTCGGTAATGGTACTATAAGCATGACTTTCACCCATGGCCATGACGGATTCCATTGTGAACTCTTTTACAAAATCGCTTCGCAGCAACCTGTCATCAACTGTGACTTTGATTTTTTCGCCTCTGACAAGCCTAGCCAACTGCTCTGCTGTCAGGTTTGACCAATTTTCTTCCTTTCCATTTGTATAAGCGACATATATCTGTTCCAGCTTTTCATATTCGGCAGCTGTCAGCATATGACCCTGGCTTCCAGGAACGATTTCAAACTTTTCATTAAAGACTACATACTTACCGTTTAGCAATCTGAGGATTCTGATGTTTTTGTCAAACACCATAAGATTTGACTTATTAATTACGTCGTAATCAGTAATATCCAGACCAGCTTTCTTGAATCCTTCACTGTATTGGGACTCAAAATAGGGGTTTATGCCTTCTCTATGAACATATGTCCATGCAGTCTTAGCAGCTGTATCGCCCAGACCCGTTGCTGCACCGTACATCTTAAGAATTTCACCGATAGGTCTTAATGGGGTTTTATCCATTTTTTCTCCGGCGAAATTGAGAACCTCTCCAGCGGCGTTGAGGAAGCCCACTAGATTCTGAGCCGCCTCAGGAGCTTCTGGATGATCCGTCTTTGCCTTGTTGTAGGCATTGTAGGCGTCATAAGCCTTCTGCGCCGCTTCTACATACTTTTTAAGGTGTTTTTCATAGGCCTCGGAGCCATTTTTATACATGTCTTTGAATTCGTCTTTTCTGACTTGCCAATCTGTCTTAGACAGACCAAGTAGCTTTCTTGTTTGATCTTCTACCTGGGCCTGAATGGCATCTTTATGCTCTTCGTAATACTTATCACCTTGTTTATTTGCTTCATCGACGGCTTTCTGTTTTAGCTCCGCTACTTTTTTTGCTATTTCTGCATCTGTTTTTAGTTGTTCCTTGAACCTTTCGATTTCTACTGTCTGATTTTTAGCCAGTTGCTGTTCAAGGGTATGGATACGGTCCTGTGGGTAGTATTTCCCATCTTTGCTCGTAGCAACGGCATACTTCATCTCCGCCACAATTTCTTCCGTTGTCATCTCATCAACATTATCAAAGATGGTTTTTCCATCCAACCTGCCCGAAGCCGATATGGAGTTAATCAGTAGAATCATAGCAGCAATAATGCTTAAGAATAAATACTTTTTCATCACTGTACCTCCTATCTTTTTTTCTTCATTTCAGCATCTGCGAATCTTAAGTAACTCTCATATATCAGATTATCTTCTTCAAAGGTTGTGGCTAGTTCTTTGGCAATCTCATACTGTTCATTGGCTTCTTCATGTGATTGGGAACTGCCATAAGCCTCAGCCAATCTGAGCCTGTTGACGATGGATGCCTCATCTAAGTCTACCGCAATCTTGTAATAATATATTTCTCTGAAATGGTCATTGAAGCCTTTATAGGCATCGCCCATCAAAACATAAGCATCACTGAATTCCGGATTGATTTTTGCCATATACAGCCCTTCTCTAAGTGTTCCATGATAATCATTGTTCATATACAGGGCCTTTGCATACAGATGGCGTATGGTCATATCATCGGGTATTTGCCGCAGTACCTCATAGTAGGTATTTGCACCTTCAAGATATATAGCCTGTTCCATATAGATCTCACCGATACGAATGGTAATCTCTTTTCTCCATTCAGTATCAATGTACTTGTTCTGCAAGAACTCAAGTGCTGCCTCATAGCCTTGTTCTTCTTCAAGCTTCACAGCTTCCCTTAGTATGGCTGCTGTTTCATTGTCAACCGGTTCTTTTCCAGAAGAGATGCCGGTTATTGTCAACACGGCTGCCAGAATAACCAGCAGTGAAATAAGGCTTCTTCCTACACTCTTTTTGGCTTTATTGCCCGTAAGATTGATAACCAACAGTAGTAGCCCAAAACCCAGCACCATCAAATGCTTCATAGTTAAAGCTGTCAGAATCATATCCAGTAAAGCACCTAATACAAAACATACACTTAATATCAACATCATATTATTGTACCTCCTTTGCAGCCAGAATACTTTCTAACTCTGTTAACTGATAGGTGGAATGAATAGAGATACCAAAATGATCCGATTGATGATCTTGTGCAGGCATCAGTGTCAGGGTTTTCTGAAAGGCCCCCATGGCCTCTTCATATCTTTCCTGCTTCTTATAAGTATGGGCCAATGCGAACCAGGCATAAGGATTATTCTCAAAAATCTGGATGGACCTTTGGTAATAATCTTCAGCAAGTACAAAGGATTCGGCTTGGTCGTTATAGTATCCATACTCCATATGAGCATTGCCAATCATATAATAGAGCTTCGAAAAATCAGAATGGTAGGTTAGTGCCTGGGTAAGGAAGTTGATAGTACCAAATGTATCCACTTCGTTGCTCATGGTACCAAAGGCTCCCATGACATAACTGTAGGTAAAGGCATCCACACTGTCACTGGTGGTCAAAACCTCTTTGGCACCGGCATCCATCACCATCCTTCTTGCGTATTTAACAACATAGGTGTTATAGAGTTCGTCATAAATGCTAAAGAGACTTTTGTCCTCAATGATTAGATCTGAGAAATGATTGATACTATTCAAGGAAGATTCATAATCACCTTTGTAAAGTTCAATGAGGGACTTGCAATAAATGGCAAACCATCGTTCACTGTCTTTTGTCAGTATTTGGTCTACCACTTCCTCTGCCTGATGGGTTACTTCATAATATGACGAACTGTAATTCTTCTTTAAAATCGAATAAGCATACTGTTCAGCAATGTCCAGATCTTCCGGATTCTTTTCATAGGCTTCTCTGATGTCCGTATCCATAACGTTTTGGTTGCCTGCCCTTATTGTTACTCCGGTGTACAGCTCCTGTGCCCACTTCTCCCCAGGATACTGATCCAAAATGGTCTGTGCCGCCGCGATAGCTGTGGTATATGTTTTGTTGTCAGCCTTAAGTTCCAGATCAGTCATGGCTATCAGATAATTGGTTACAATATCCTGTGGAAGAATCTCTTTAATCATCAATAGTTCTTCCATTGCCTCAGGGTAGAGTTGGTTATTATAATAGTCATAGGCCA
>JAUVAG010000266.1 GCA_030591825.1 Dethiosulfatibacter sp. | reverse complement strand
CAGTGTGTATCCTGTTTCCTTCATCATTCTTTCATAGTCAAATGCTATGCTTCCTGATTCGAAATCAGCATAGTCTATGCCAACTGAAGACTTCATTATTTCAGGTTTTCGTGCCATTACAGCCCCATAGCTCATATCCATATTAGTCGCCTTCATTCTACTCACCTTCCTTTAGAAGCTCTCTTGTCTGTCTTCCAATGTATAAAAGTTCAGGTATGCATTTTCCATAATTATGGTCATAGGCAGGGTTTATTTCAATGAGTTCACCCTCTATTTTTCTACCTATATATGTTTCAACGGTAACCTTGTCGCCTATTTCTGCTTCATCATTTACCAAGAATCCCTTGTTCCACATTTCAAGAGGTACCTGTTTTGTATCATCTGGTACCTGTGGTGCTCTTTCTTCGGATGTAAGAATTATATCGTAGATTCTTACCCAGTCGCCTTTAATTGCTTTCATCTTCAATTTCTCCTTACTTTATATAGTTTCTGAAATCTCCCATTATTGCTCTTGGTACTGGAAGGTCTATCATAGTTTTAAGTCCTGCATCGGCATTTATTACAAGAGGAATCATGTTTACGCACATTGCTATTGTTCCAAGTCCACCTTCAACCTCTGGTGTGATTGACATGTTAACTTCAGGTGTTCCTTTTATAGTGATATAGTCTCCAGTATTTACTCCAACCTGCTCCGGCTCAATTTGCTGTGGGTGAATCATGTCTATTTTAACTTCGCCGTCAACATATCCCTGTCCGGTCATATTTACGCCAGCAACATCTCCAGCTTTTGCAAATCCGTAAGGTGATTTTCTGTCAACATCTGTTGCTATAGGCTTCATCTGTTGCTCGAACTTATCAACTTTCCATCCCAATGCATCAGCTATCATTCCAATCGATTCTGCAAATCCAACATGTCCTGCCATTGTTCCTTCTTCAACTTCCTTGTTAAACTTATCAATAGACATTCCTACTCCCTGCTCTTCCATAACTGCAGGTCCGAATGGAGAAAGACTGTTTACTCTCTTAGCTTCAAGACTCTCTACATTGGTCATGCAACCAGTCAAGCATACTACCAAAAGGTCCATGATTAGTCCAGGGTTGATTCCTGTTCCCAGTACTGATACTCCGTTTTCCAAAGCTATTCTATCTATTTCCTTTGCAAGCTCAGGCTCTTGTGCTTTAGGATAAGCCATTTCTTCAGCAGTCGATATTACGTTGATTTTTTGCTCAAGTACATATTTAATCTTAGGAAATGCTTTCTTTGTAAAAGAATCTGTAGCTATAAGACAAAGGTCACAACTTCCTTTATATACTACGTCTTCAATCTTGTCCTTAATCATAGCGTCAGGTCTTCCTGCCTGCTCTAATTCAAGTACTTCATACATGTTCTTTCCAACTCTGTCAGGATGCATATCACAAACTCCTACTACTTCAACACCTTTTTTAGTAGCAAGCATTCTTGCCATACCGCTTCCCATTGCTCCGAATCCCCATATTGCTATTTTTACGTTTTCCATTTGTGTTCCTCCCAGAATACATTTTTGATTTTCTAGCAAGCAAAGTCAATTATATTCATATCCACTTTAAGCATGTAGATATGTTTAAAGGTAGACTTTCCTGTGCCCTTTGAATATCCGCTTACGCGAATAGCGCAGCATTGCTGCTTTCCTTAGTTGCCAAGATATAATGCATAAAGCGTGCCAACTTTATGTGGATTTTGTTTATTTAAAAACCCTTTATTTTCAACGGTTTCGCCCTGCAGGATTTTTGATCAATCCTGCAAATAAAATAAAAGCAAAATATTTTGCTGTGAATCACGCAAAATATTTTGCTTTTTGACTTTTTTCTATAGAGGGTTTATGATTATCTTGTAGCGTAGCTGCTTTACTTTATTTAAAATTTCACTATATATTTAAGGAAGGTGTTATGAGAAGACTTTTAAATTCATTCAGGTTTGCCTGCAACGGCATAAGATACGCCATACATACACAGCCAAACTTCAGAATTCAGCTTGTTTTTCTTGCACTCGCAGTGTTAATGGGCTTTATATTCAAAATCACCCAGCTTCAGTGGACTGCCTTGATACTTACCTCGTCGCTGGTTCTAATACTGGAGATAATAAACACTTCAATAGAGACTCTTATGGATTTCATAACCAAGGAATACAACCCAGAGGCAGCAAAAGTTAAGGATACAGCAGCCGGAGCCGTCCTCATCGCTTCAATAATGTCTGTTGTAATAGGCCTTATTATATTTATACCTTATATTTTTTAAGCTTGTACTGAAGCCCCTGCCTCTTGATTCCAAGAATCTCAGAGGTTTTTGTTATATTTCCACTATTTTCATAAAGAAGGCTTGTAATTATATCCTTTTCAACCTCTCCCAGAACCTCCTCCAGGGATTTTTTCCCTTCATTCAAAGCTCTGATACTAGATTTAATATAATTCTCTTCCATTTCTCCCATTTCAATATTTAACTTGTTCTTTATATAATAAGGAAGGTGAATGAGTTTTATTTCATCACCGCTGTTTATCATACTTGCTGCACCTTCTATTATATGTTTTAGCTCCCTTACATTACCTGGCCAGTCATATTTATTAAAAAATTTAAGAACCTCTTCTGAAATCCCCGATATCTTCTTATGAAGAGCATTTTCATAGTATTCCACGTAGAAATCAGCAATGACAGGTATGTCTATTTTTCTTTCCTGAAGGTTGGGAACCCTTATATTTATTACACTTAGCCTGTAAAAAAGGTCTTCTCTGAATTTTCCCTCGCCGACAAGTTCAAGAGGATCCTTATTTGTAACTGCTATTATCCTCACATCCACATGGTGTTCCTTGTTTGAACCAATGGGTCTAAAGGAACCTGTTTCCAGCACTCTTAGTATCTTTGCCTGAAGTGACAAGGGCATGGAGTTTATCTCGTCAAGCATGAGAGTTCCTCCGTCGGCCTGCTTGAAGAGACCATCCTTGTTTTCCGCTCCAGTAAAGCTTCCCTTTGTGGTTCCAAAAAGTATGCTCTCAAGAAGGTTTTCAGGGATCGCAGCACAGTTCTCTGCTATGAAAGGCTTGTCCCTTCTGAGGCTTGAATTGTGAATGCTTTGAGCAAACATCTCCTTGCCTGTACCAGACTCTCCAATAATAAGAACATTTGAAGATGATTTTGCAATCTGCTTGCATTCTTTGATTATATTTTGCATGGCTTTTGACTTGCCTATAATATCCTCAAAGGAGAAGGTACCAATCTTTTTATCTGCCACTTCCGAATAAAGATCTATCATTCTGTTAGACAT
>JAUVAG010000318.1 GCA_030591825.1 Dethiosulfatibacter sp. | reverse complement strand
TGAAACAATCTTGAAACAATCTTGAAACAAATGAAAAACTCGAATCAATAAAATTATGGATGGAGGACGGCATATGCGTAAATTATCGTTATTACTAGTATTATGTATGGTTCTTGTATCTGCAATGGGATTAACTGGATGTGCATCCTATGATTTTGCAGAAACTGATACTGCTGTTGTTTTAGCAGAGGATGCTTTGGCTATGATGGCTGACGGGAACGTAATACTTGTAGATATGCAGGACGAAAGTGATTATAACAAAAATCATGTTGAGAATTCGGTTAACATTCAAAGAAGTGACATTAATGTGAATGAACCATTCAGTAACATGGTAGCTCCAAAGGAAACTATAGAAAATGTAATGGGAAGCAGAGGAATATCAAACGACACAATGGTTATTGCTTATGACAATAAGAATAACATGGATGCATCAAGATTATGGTGGACATTGAAGGTCTACGGACATGACAATGTTAAAGTAGTGAGTGGTGGACTTACAGCATTAGAAGCAGCCGGTGCATCTTGTTCGGATATGGCTTCTGTAATTACAAAAGCTGAATTTACAGCTACTGATTTAAATGAAGATTATATTGCAACCAAAGCAGATATCGAAGCACTGGTAAATGAACCTGATGCAAACATGATGCTAATCGATACAAGATCTTTTGAAGAATTTAATGCAGGAACTATACCAGGGTCCGTACACATTGAATACCTTAAAAATAATCACAATGACAAGACTATAAAGTCTTCAAGAGATATTCAAATCACGTACATTGAAAAAGGACTTGAACCAGAAACAACAGCAGTATTGTACTGCAAGACTTCTATAAGGGGAGCAGAAACTTTTGTTGCCTTATGGAATGCAGGTTACAGAAATATCAAGCTCTATGACGGAGCGTGGGTGGAGTGGAGTGCCGATAAGGATGCACCTTCAGATACACCGGCAGATAATTCTACACCTGTAAACTCAAATAGTCAGGATAATAGTTAAACTATTATTTAAATAAGGAGGAGAACATGAATAAAACATTAAAAAGATTTTTGGTACTATTAACAGTATTAGCTATGGTATTCAGCATGGTGGCTTGTTCACCAGAAACTGAAGCACCAACGGAACCAGAGACACCAGTAGAAACAGAAACTCCAGTAGAACCAGAGGCACCGTCGGAAGACGTATTAGCGGATGCGGTTAACGCTTACTTTGCTGAAATGCCAGATGGTATCTATAAGATCAAGCAAGATGCTTTCCTTGACAAGGTTGCAGAAGGCGAAGACATGTTCATTCTTGATATCAGACAAGCTGATGCTTACGCTGCAGGACACGTAAAGGGCGCTGTAAATGCACCTTGGGGACCTGCAATAGCTGAAAACTTGAAGTTTATACCTCAAGACAAAACAGTTTATGTATACTGCTATTCAGGACAAACTGCAGGACAGGCTGTAATGACACTGAACGCTGCAGGAATTAATGCTATATCTGTAAACCTTGGATTTAACTATGGTATATCTAGAGTTGACGGTTACGAAGCATTCCTTGAAATGGATGCTAATGAATTTGGCGCTGACGAGTACGAAGTGGCTCTTGAAATTCAGGACGCTTTGACTGCATACTATGCAGGACTTGCTGATGTTAAAGACTCTACTTTTGGAAACTATAAAATCTCTGAAGCAAGCTTGAGAGAAATGATGGATAACATGGATGATAGTATTTACATTCTTTCTATCAGAAGTGAAGCTGACTATGCAGACGGACACATTGTAGGTGCTGAACAGATGTCATTTGGAGCTGGAATGCAGGAAAACTTTGTAGACCTTCCAATGGACAAGAAAATTGTTGTTTATTGCTATACAGGACAAACTGCAGGACAAACTACTGCTGGATTGAGACTATTGGGATACGATGCTGTATCACTTAATGGTGGTATGGGAATGTCTATTAACGCTCCTCTTGGATGGGCAAACAAAGGATTCCCTGTACATGTTGTAGAAGAAGCTGCTAATGATTACTTTGCAAATCTTCCAGAAGATATCAACAAGATTAACCAGGCAGCATTTCTTGAAAAAGTTGCAGCTGGGGAAGAAATGTTTGTACTTGATATAAGACAAGCTGACGCTTATGCAGAAGGTCATGTAATGGGAGCTGTAAATGCACCTTGGGGACCTGCAATAGCTGAAAACTTGAAATTCATACCACAGGACAAAACAGTTTACGTTTACTGCTATTCAGGACAAACTGCTGGTCAAACTGTAGCTACATTACAGATGGCTGGTGTTGATGCTAAATCTGTAAACCTTGGATTCAATTTCGGAATCTCACAAGTTGAAGGATATGAAGCTCAAATAGAAATGACTGAAAACATGTTTGGAACTGAAGAAATTGCAATAGCTCCAACTATGCAGGTAGCTTTTGACAAATATTACAGCGGATTGGCCGATGTTGCTGAAACAGTTTACAAAAACTACAAAGTAAGCGAGCAGAACCTTAAGGACATGATAGATGCAACTGATGATTCAATCTATGTTCTTTCTATCAGAGGCGAAGGCGACTTTGCTGAAGGACATATTCCTACTGCAGTTCAAATGAACTACGGAAAAGGAATGCAGGAAAACTTCAACACTCTTCCTAGAGACAAAACAGTTGTTGTTTACTGCTACACAGGACAAACTGCAGGACAAACTACAGCAGTTCTTAGATTCTTGGGATATGATGCTGTATCACTTAACGGTGGTATGGGAATGGAAATAAATGCACCACTTGGATGGGCAAATCAGGGATTTGAAATAGTTCAATAATATCAGACTTTTTAGACAGCACTGCGACAAGTTCGCAGTGCTGTTTTTTCATGT
>JAUVAG010000315.1 GCA_030591825.1 Dethiosulfatibacter sp. | reverse complement strand
GAAGAGCTGGACGAGGATATATTGTGTGAAAGGGATTGGAGGTTATTCAAGGTTGAAGGACGTCTTGACTTTTCATTAATTGGAATAATGGCAAATCTTAGCGGTATAATGAAAGAGGCTGGGGTAAGTATATTTGCACTGTCAACCTACGATACAGATTATATAATGGTTAAGGATGAAAAGGCTGATGAAGCTGTTAAAGCATTGAAGGAATACGGTCATGAAGTAGCTGAATAGAATGAAAATACACCTCAAATCATGAGGTGTATTTTTTGGTTTTAGCAATATCAAGATTCTTAATGCTGAGTTCATTGTTGATTGAATTTCTTGTATAAAGATATAGCGTAACAGTAGCAATAAGAGTCAGAACATCGGCAATGGGTTGGGCAAGATATACGCCTTTCAGTTCCAGCAAAGGCGGCAAAAACATTATAATGGGTATCAGGAACAGTCCCTGTCTTGCTATTGAAAGAACCAGCGCGGGAAGGCTTCTTCCTATGGCCTGGTAGTATACACCGATTACATTTGTATAGGATACGAGAACCATGGAAAATGCAAAATATGGTGAAAACTCCTTTGCCAGTGCAAGCACATCGTTTGAAGGCTTATAGATCGACAGTATTGCATCGTTCAGCAGAAGAAACAGTCCGCTGGAGACAGCAGCAAAGACCATGCTTACCTTGATTGTGAACTTGAGTGATTCCAAGAGCCATGAAGAAGTTTGTTGAAACCACTTCCTCGGCCATTTTCATATTCTTTTCCCCTAGAAGTCTTGAAACATAGGAGCTGCCTCCTATGCCGAAGGCAAGTCCTACGGCTCCGAGGGACATAATTAGGGGAAATACTATCTGAGTAGCTCCAGTCGCCTGTGTACCGAGCCATGCAACAAACATTGTGTCCACTATGTTGTATACCGCCATTACCAGCAGTCCTATAATTGAAGGAAGAGCCATGGTCATTACAGCGTTCGGTATGGTGGCCTCTTCCAGTATATGCATTCTTTTGTCTTTCATACTTTCTCCTTGTTTTACGAGTGTAATGTGTCATATTTAAATAAATACGATACATTTGACTCTTATAATTCATCAGTATATAATGATTTTACAGAAACTTCGATAGGATAGAGGATGTGCTGGAATTTGAAACGGATAGACGGTTCGATGAACTTTACAAACACTTGAAGGTCTATTACAGGTCTGAGCCTGAGTTTTACAAATCCTTCTTTCTCGTACCCTATTTGAAATTCTGGCATGACGATTCCGAGATTATTGAGCTTCTTATTAAGGCAGGGAAGCTGAACATGCTAAAGAATGCTTTCATATCATTGCTTAAAAGAGGAATCCATGATTATCATGGAGATGAAGAAATTGAAATTGACAATTTCAGTTATTTTCTTGCTTTGCGTTCAGGAATTGCCATAAACGTCCTGGTTGAATGGGTAGGAACCAACAAGAAGGAAACTCCCGACGAGGTGATAGACATCATTTTCGGACAGATGGACAGCAGCATGAACCGGGAGATGTTCAGAAAATAAGAAGCTGTGATTTTATATCTAAAATCACAGCTTCTTTGTTATTGTTTTCATATGTTTCAATTATTTAAGAATCATTAAAGCAGACGGAAATGGAAATGACAAAAATCAAATCTAACAAAAGAAGGAAATTAATGGAATACCCTCTGTAATTTATGGCGTATTCGGTCTTGGAGTTATAGTACCCAGGATTATGGTGATATCTCCACAACACAAGGTATTATCCAAGCTCATAACACATGGTTTCAATAAATCGAAATAGAAAATAACCCTTTATTTAAAATTTTTTATGAGGTAAAATATGAATATGAAATTGACAGTGTAAGGGTTGAAGGGAACATAGAAATTGACGAGCCTACTTCGTCATTGGACCCTATTGCAACGCTAAAGATTGAAGACTTGGCTGTTAAGTTTAAGAAGATTGATAATTTGCAACGATGAGGGGTTAATAGTGAGTAAAAAGAGAATACTTATAGTTGATGACGAAGAAAACATACTGGAGCTTTTGAAATACAATCTGGAAAAGAACGGTTTTGAAGTTGTGCCAAAGGACAACGGAGAAGATGCCATTGAGGAAATGGAAAAGGAGGACTTTGATCTCGTGCTCCTTGACCTTATGCTTCCTGGAATAAATGGATTGGAAATTCTGAAGTTCATAAGGGGACACGATAGAATAAAAAACACTCCTGTAATAATGCTTACGGCAAAGAACGAGGAGATCGATACGGTTCTTGGACTGGAAATGGGAGCCGACGACTACATAGGGAAGCCTTTTGGAGTACATGAACTCTTGGCAAGGGTGAAGGCTCTTTTAAGAAGAAATGATAGAATCAATATAAAGAAGGAAGAATACAATGAATTTGAAATTATAGACATAGACGATATTAAAATCAATAAGACTACACAGGAAGTTACAATTAAGGGTGAGAATGTAGAACTTACACTGAAGGAGTTTGAAGTACTCTACCTTTTGTCAAAGAACAAGGGACGTGTCTTTGGCAGGGATTATCTCCTGGAAAAAATCTGGGGATACGACTATCTTGGTGAAACAAGGACTGTGGATGTACATATAAGGAACCTGAGAAAAAAAATAGAAGAAGACGATAAAAATCCTAAACATATTAAGACAGTCAGAGGAATAGGTTACAAATATGTTTAAATTTACAAGGTTGTGAGATAATGCAGAAAAAATTAATGAGCTCATATATTTTTGTGATTTTAATTACAATAGTTGTAGTGGCTTTGTTTTCATGGAACAGGGGAAACAAATACTTTGAGGATACAATTAAGAAAGATTCAGTTATACAGGCGAATCTGCTCAATGAAATTCTAGAGCTTGAATACAATAAGGGTGAAATTGATTTCGAG
>JAUVAG010000227.1 GCA_030591825.1 Dethiosulfatibacter sp. | reverse complement strand
GATGTAGACGGAAACGGCTTTACAGATGACGAGGTTTTTGAATCTGCAAAGGAAAATATATACGGGTCTGACTACGCCTTTGTACATTTCCACGGTGTAGACGATTCAGGTCACGACTACGGAGATATTTCAGAAGAAACAATGGGAAAGATAACGGAAGTAGACGGATATGTAAAAGGGTTGGTTGAAAACTGGGCTGGAAAGGTTATAATAACAGCAGACCATGGAATGCACTCCACCGATGATGGCGGATGCCATGGTGAATTCAGATACGAAGATATGATAATACCATACATAATGGCTGACGGAGGTTTATAGGATGAAAGTTTTTTCCATATACGGATATACCCAGTCGGGTAAAACAACAATAGCAAAGACACTAATAGAAGAATTAACAAAACGTAGATACAACGTAGGAAGCATCAAGGAAATACACTACGAAGAGTTCAACATAGACACGCCTGGATCAAATACTGACAAACACAAGCTTGCAGGCGCTACACCTGTCACTGCAAGAGGAATTCATGAAACCGATGTTCTCTATCCTGAAAAGCTTAGCCTTCCTGACATATTGAAACACTACAACAATGAATATGTTGTGTGCGAAGGTGTAACGGACTACAACCTTCCAAAGATCATTTCAGCCAGCAATGTTGAAGATTTGGAAAAAAGATGGGAACAGGGAATATTTGCAGTATCAGGAAGGGTTGCTGAAACTCTTCCCGATGAATACAGAGGAGTTCCAGTAATCAACGTTCTAACGGAAGCTGAAAAACTGACAGACCTTGTGGTTGAAAAGGTATTCGACCTACTGCCAGATGTTGATGAAAAATGCTGCAATGAATGTGGCTGGGGATGCAGAGGTCTTACAGACAAGATTCTTAAAGAAGAGGCAACAAGAGATGACTGCATTCAAAAGACAAGCTCAGTGAAGCTCTTCATCAACGGAAAGGAAATAGGAATGGTTCCCTTTGTTGAAGAAATCCTAAGAAATGCATGCACCGGTGTAGTAAGCACTCTTGAAGGCTACAGTGAAAATTCAAATATTGAAATAAAAATAGACTGATGAGGACAATATGAAAAGAAAAAAAAGTTTCCTTGACGGATTCACGGTTTTCGAACTCATGGTCATAGGATTGACAGCAGCGCTGGGACTAGCTTCAAAGCCCCTAGTAGTTCCAATTTCACATCTCATAACAGGTCCTCTTTTCATTCCAGGCGGTGCAGTGGCCGGAGGCATCTACATGATGTGGATAGTGCTGGGAGCCTCTCTGGTGGGAAAAAAAGGTGCTGCAACTCTCATAGCGCTGACACAGGGACTCATAGTCATGCTAACCGGGTCTTTCGGAACTCACGGAGTCCTTAGCATAATAACCTACGGTCTTCCCGGACTAATGGTGGACATCATATTCGCACTGCTTAGAAAAAAATACATCGAACCTACTGATTTTTTCCTTGCAGGTGTAATAGCAAACCTGAGCGGCACATATATGTCCAACATTGTCTTTTTCAGGCTTCCTATGCTTCCACTGGTTCTCAGCCTTTCAACAGGAGCACTGTCGGGAGGTCTCGGCGGACTGTTGGCATATAGCATATACAAAAGAGTACATAAAATGATTGCATAAAACGGAGGTATATAATGAACAAAAATACGAAAATACTTATTTCTGTAATATTGATACTTGTACTGATATCTGCAGTTGCAATAATGATGAACAAAGACAATGTGGCAACAAAAAAAGAACTGAACGACAACGATATATTCATAGTGATGGACAAGGGAGCAGAAATAGCCACCTACAATATGACTGAAATACAGTCAATAGGAGCAGTAGACTTCACTGCAACCCTTGATACAAGCAATTCGGACCCTGAGGATTTTCAGTATACGGGAGTTCTATTGAAGAATATATTCTCTCATGCAGGAATCACCCTTGAAGGAAGAGAAGCTATCGTAGTATCTGCCGCAGATGGATATACCGTAGCAATTCCCATGGACAAGTTCATGGCCGATGACAATGTATACCTTGCATACAAAAAAGAAGGAACACTTATAGGCACAAGAGAAGAAGGAGGCAAGGGTCCCTACCAGATGATCGTAAGCAAGGACCAGTTCAGCCAGTTCTGGTGCAAATATGCCCTTTCTGCAGACTTACAATAGCAATCATGACGGAATATATTATAGAAACCAGAAATCTGTCCTTCCGATACAACGAAGCCTCCCCCTTCATACTTAAGGATGTAAATTTGAAAATCAGCAGAGGAGAGGCTATTGGAATTGTTGGGCTCAGCGGTTCTGGAAAATCCACACTTATCAATGTAATCAACGGAATAATACCAAAGAGAATCAATGGAATCATTGAAGGCGATGTTATCATAAACAATGAAAACATTAATTCAAAGGAACTCCACGAACTTGTTACAACAATAGGCACCGTGTTCCAGGACCCGGACTGCCAGATTCTCTTTTCCTGTGCAGAAGATGAAATGGCTTTTGCCCCTGAAAATCTCTGCTTTGAAAGACTTGAAATATTCGACAGAATAGAAGAAGTATGCAGCTTTCTGGACATAGGACGTTTAAGAGACAAAAATCCCAACAATATGTCGGGAGGAGAAAAACAACTTATAGCCATAGCTTCAGTACTGACTCCAGATGTCGACATTTTAATCCTTGACGAATGCATGTCGCAGATTGATGAAAGAGGTAAGGTTCTCATTAGAAATACTGTTAAGAAACTGAAGGAACAGGGAAAAACAATAATAATGATAGAGCATGATTTCAGCAACCTTAAAATCGCAGACAACATATACCTGCTGAACAGTGGTAAGTTGTCTGAATTTAACGGAGAATTAAAATGACGAATTTCATAACAATCAAGAACATGAGCTGCAGCATAGGAGATACTCATATACTCAAAAACATCAACCTTGATTTTCCCGGAAAGGGTTTCGTTTCACTTACAGGACCAAACGGAAGCGGCAAGACCACCCTAGGGAAAGTCATAACGGGAATACTTCCCTTCCAGACAGGAGAGGTACTCATTGAAGGACTTGACCTTAAGTCCATGGCACTTCCTCAAATAGGAAGAAAAATAGGATATCTTTTCCAGAATCCCGACAAGCAAATCTTTGCACCTACAGTACTTGAAGAGCTTGCCTTCGGTATGAAATTCAAAAACTGCAGTGAAGAAGAAATAAGGAAAAAAACAAATGAAATGCTTGATATCTTTGACCTGAGACTCATTAAAGACTCCACTTCATATTTCTTGAGCCAGGGTGAGAAGCAAAGGCTTGCCATTGCAGCAGTACTACTGAACAATCCTGAATTCCTTATTCTTGACGAACCTACGACTGGACTTGATATAAAAAGAAAAGAGGACCTGAGCACCTATCTTGACAGAATCAGGGACAAGGTGGGAATTCTCATGATTAGCCATGACAAGTCCTTTATCAACAGGCATTCAGACAGGATTATCAAATTGGAGGAAGGATGTGTAGTCTATGATAAGAGATGCTGATCCAAGAATATTGTTTGGCTCGGTGTCCGGTGTTTTCACTTAGCGTTACCTCAACTTGAGTTTTCATTTAAAAATGCTCTCGTCACTTTGGCCAATTGGGGCACTTTATTTTGTATGACGTCCCAGAGAATATCATCATCGATACCGAAAT
>JAUVAG010000187.1 GCA_030591825.1 Dethiosulfatibacter sp. | reverse complement strand
CAACCATGTATTCCATTCTGAAACTGAAGTAGGACCTTTTACTAAAGAACTTTATGACACTCTTACTGGAATACAGCTTGGTGATGTGGAAGCTCCAGAAGGATGGATTTACAAGGTTAAATAATAAAAATCAGGAGTTGCAGTTTGATTTGAACTGCAACTTTTTGAATTAATGTTTGAATGAAAAAAGAATTGTGTTATAATAATAGCGACAACGAAAGTTGTTATGCCTCTTAAATTTTTTGCCAGGACCGTGAATATCTCACGGTCTACTTTTTTAGTAATTGATAAAAGGCTTCAACTTCAATAAAATTTAAAAGGTTAGATGACCAGAGATATTTATTATGAAGGAGAAAATAATGGATTATTACACCAAGGCAGTGGAATACAGAAAAGAACTACACAAGATACCGGAAGTTGGAATGAAAGAATTCAAGACTACCGAATATATATTGAATGTTTTAAGAGGAATGGGTTACGAAGTGGAAACGGCACTGGAAACAGGAGTTATTGCATATAAAAAGGGAATTGATGATTCCGTCTCCATTGCATTTAGATCGGATATAGATGCACTGGCTATACAGGAAGAAACAAAGAGTGAATTCAAGTCTATCCACGAAGGGTACATGCACGGGTGTGGTCATGACTACCATATGGCTGTTTTACTTGGTTTTGCCGAATATCTTAAGGATATTGAAACTTCATGCAGCATAGTATTCATCTTCCAGCCTGCAGAAGAAAGTCCCGGAGGAGCCAGACCAATAGTTGAAAGTGGAAAACTTGACAAATTTAATATCACTGAAATATACGGTCTTCATATTTGGCCATATTTAAATCAGGGTAGGATAGGAGTAAAACCAGGTCCTATAATGGCCATGTCAGGCGAATTTGAACTGGACTTAATAGGAAAGGGTGGACATGGTGCAGTACCAAACAGTACAATTGACCCAATATACATATCTTCCCAGGTAATATCATCTCTTCAGAGTATTGTAAGTAGAAACATAGAACCAATAGATGATGCAGTAGTTACTGTTGGATATATAAAGGGAGGTTCTGTCCATAATGTAATTCCCGGTAAAGTTGAAATGGGAGGTACAATCAGAGCCTTTAGACAGGAAGTATATGACAGGATCAAAGAGAGAATAACTACCATATGTGAAGGTATTGCCAAGTCCTATGAAATGGAAATAGAAGTGAGGATTACAGATTTTTATAAACCTGTAGACAATGACGAAAAGCTTACTGAGGAATTTATAAAATCCCAGGGAGATGCTATTGAAATTGTGAAGCCATACATGACAGGGGAGGATTTCTCCTTCTATCAGAATGAGTATCCGGGGGTGTTTTTCTTTCTTGGATCTAAAAATGAGGAAAAAGGTCTCGTTCATCCTCTTCACAACAGCAAGTTCCAATCTGAAGACCCGGTTATAAAAAACGGAATAGATTCATATATAAATTTATTAAAGTATAAGGACATAATATAATAGATTATAGCACTGGATTTTCCAGTGCTTTTTTTATAGCTTAAGAAAGTTAAAATATGCATAACCCCTTGAAGCGTTGGTGTTATGCGGTTAAGGAAACTTTCTTTTGCATCTTAATAAATGCTTGTGCATTTAACGCAGCGTAGCTGCTTTCTTGTGGTCATTTTTATGGAAAAATATCAATAAATAGCATTTACGTATGTCTTGGGTAGACACCTGCTTTCAAGAGTAATAATATAAATAAAACATCGCATAAACTGTTGACAAAGTTATGTCTTTCTGTTAATCTTTAACAAACTTAATATGTGTATTACAGAGGCCGCGATTAGTCAAGAGTACGATTTGGAAAGGGACTGTCGCCGAAATATACTATATGTATATTGGGGCTATACTGAAGAAGTATGGCACTGTCCGAAACAGACCCACTGTTTAGGGAGTGCTGTTATACATGAGGGTAAGAATAAATGGACTAACGGTCATGAGTTTTTACTCATGGCTTTTTTATATTTAATCGGCCTCCTTATGTGTCTAATTTTTGAAATTATTATACTGAAGGGGGTCGATTTTTGTGTTGGATTATAAGTGTCTGACCTTAATTAAAAAAAATAACAATTTTAAAAATATTAAAACCATGTATAAAGCAAAAATCAAATTAAATTATAAAATAAAAATTGGAGGATACAATTATGTTATTTAAAGGAGCAGGAACAGCAATAGTAACACCTTTTAAAAATGGCGAGGTAGATTTTGATAAATACGGTGAATTGATTGATTGGCAGATAGATAAAGGAATAGATGCAATAATCACTTGTGGAACTACAGGTGAAGGATCTACTCTTAGTGATGCAGAGCACAAGAAAGTAATGAAATATTGTGTGGAAAAAGTTGCGGGAAGAGTACCGGTAATTGCCGGTACAGGAAGCAATGATACAGCATTTTGTCTACAGCTTAGCCAGCATGCTGAAAGCCTCGGTGTAGATGGACTTATGATTGTTACACCGTACTACAACAAGACTACACAAAGAGGCTTGGTAAACCACTACAGATTCATTGCCGATAGAGTAAATGTGCCTATAATAGCTTATAATGTACCTTCAAGGACTGGACTTAGAATAGAATCCGATACAGTTCTAGAGCTTTCGAAAATCAAGAACATTGTAGCCATGAAGGATGCAACTGGAGACATCAGCTATGCTGCAGAGGTTATGAGCAAGCTTGATGGATCGGATTTTGGAATATATTCTGGAAATGACGACATGGTAGTACCTCTTCTTTCCCTTGGAGCATTGGGAGTTATATCAGTTGTTTCAAATGTAATGCCTACTGAAATGCATGATATGGTAATGAAATTCCATGAGGGAGATATTGAAGGATCAAGAAAAATCCAGTTAGATATGAATAATATAATAGGGAATCTTTTCATAGAGACAAATCCTATTCCTGTAAAGACATGTATGAACATGATGGGATTCGAGGTTGGAGAATTGAGAATGCCACTTTATGAAATGGCTGAAGAAAACAAGGAAAAACTTCTTCAAGCAATGAATAAAATTGGTCTTGTAAGGAGATGATTATGAGTACAAAAATACTTATGGTTGGCTGCGACGGAGCAATGGGGCAAGTGATTTCATCACAGGCTGATGAAAGGGAAACCTGTAGTGTTGTTGCTGGAGTTGATAGAGCAGCAAGGCAGGGTGATTACCCAGTATACAGTTCCTTTGATGACATCAAGGAAGATATAGATACAATAATCGATTTTTCAAGCAGGAACATTTTGCTTCCACTTCTTGATTATGCAATAAAGAACAACAAGCCTGTAGTCTTAGCGACTACAGGATATACAGACAAGGACATGGAAGCTGTAATGGAAGCTTCTAAAAAGATTCCAGTATTCAGAAGTGCAAACATGTCTTATGGAATAAACGTAATGATCAAGCTTATTGAAAAGGCTGCAGAGCTTCTTGAAGACGGCTATGATATAGAGCTTATGGAAAAGCACCACAGCAAGAAGGTGGATTCTCCAAGCGGTACTGCAAAGATGCTTCTAAGGTCCATTAATGATACTCTAAATAATAAATGCAACCTTGTTCACGGTAGGGAAGGAAATGACACAATGAGACAGGAAAGAGAAATAGGAGTGCACGCTATTAGAGGTGGTACCATTGCAGGAGAACACGAAGTAATGTTTGCCGGTGTTGATGAAATAATCCAGATAAGACATACTGCAACTTCAAAGAAGGTCTTTGCAATAGGGTCCATTAAAGCTGCTGAATTTATGGCGGACAAGGGACCTGGCTTCTATGATATGAACGACATGCTCTAACAAAAATACAAAAGGGACGGTTCTTTTTGTATTTTTGAAAGATGGTTCATATAAATTTAGGAATGAACTTTACTGGTTCATCCCTATTGCATTCTAATTTGATTAATATTAATACAAAAAAACGGTAGAATATTAATGTCATATATGTTATATTAATAAATATTAAAATATAGAATAATAAATAAAGAGGAGATACATATGGAACAAAAAAAAATGACAGATCCTTATGAGATTGCAAAATTTATTAAGGATGCAGAAAAAGCAACTCCAGTTAAATTTTACGTAAACGGAGATTTAGACAAAATCGATTTTGCAGGATGCAAAGTTTTTGGT
>JAUVAG010000031.1 GCA_030591825.1 Dethiosulfatibacter sp. | reverse complement strand
TACAGTAGGTCTCGTATTCTTTGCATTCACTACAATACTTGGATGGAACTATTATGGAGAAAGATGTACTGAATACCTTTTTGGAATCAAGGGGATCAAGCCTTACAGAATAATATACATCGTTCTTGTTGCATCGGGAGCATTCCTGAAGCTTGATCTTATCTGGGTAATGGCAGATATTGTAAATGGATTGATGGCAATACCAAACCTTATAGGAATACTTGGACTTAGCGGTGTAATAATATATGAAACAAACAAGTATTTTGAAGAACTTAAGAATGAAAAATCAAAGAGGAAGAATTCAGCATAGAGTAAGAAAACCATAACTGAAATAAATATTAAAACAATTAGAGTCGGAGATGTTGATCTTCGGCTTTTTATATGGAGTATAAGAAGAGTTTTTATAGGACATTATATTTTTTATGCGATAGCTATAAGATTAAAGGGTTACATGAAGCTGATAATTATGATATTATCAGTTGAAATAGACTGACATTTAATGTTAACATTGTAATGGATAGTTTGAATTGTATTTAAGGGGAGCAATTAATGACAAAGAATATAGAATATACAGGTTTTGAAGTTGGTCCGATCAGACCTCCAAGTGAGGCGGAAAGTCTTTTAATAAGGGTTTCTAGGAACTGTCCATGGAACAAGTGCAGGTTTTGCGGGTTGTACAAAGGAACCAGCTTCAGTATAAGACCAAAGGAGCATATATTAAAGGACATAGATCTGGTAAAACAGTGTGTGGACATGATAAAAGATTATAAATCATCAATGGCAGACGATAAGAAAAAGAATCTTGATGAGTTTACTGATAATCTGGGTGAAAGCGGCATGTGGGCATATCAATCAGCTATTATGTGGATAAGGAGCGGAATGAAGTCCGTATTTATTCAGGATGCAAATAGCATGGTTATCAAGGCTGATGACATGGTTGATATTCTGAATTACCTTAGAGAGGTATTTCCCAATATTGAGAGAATAACAACATATGCAAGGTCCCATACAATTGCAAGAATGGATGAAAATGATTTGAAGAGAATAGCTGATGCAGGTCTTAACAGAATCCATATAGGTATGGAAAGCGGGTGCGACAAGGTACTGCAGTTGGTAGAAAAGGGTGTAGTCAAGGAACAACATATTGTTGCAGGGCAAAAGGTAATGAAATCCGGAATAGATCTTTCGGAATACTATATGCCTGGACTGGGAGGATTGGAATATCTGGAAGAAAATGCTATTGAGTCGGCAGATGCCTTAAACCAAATAAATCCTGACTTCATTAGAATTAGAACACTGGCTGTGCCTAAAAAGACTCTTCTTCACGAGGATTACGAAAATGGAGTTTTTAAAAGAACAACAGATGTGGACATGGTAAGGGAGCTTCTTATTTTCATCAAGAATCTTGACGGAATAAACAGCACTGTTAAAAGTGATCATATACTAAATCTCATAACGGAGGTTGAAGGAAAGCTTCCCGAGGACAAGGAGAAGATGGTTTCAGCACTGGAAAAATTCCTTTCCCTTGGAGAGGAAGATCAAATGATTTATAGGATAGGCAGAAGGATGGGTATAATGAACAAGCTCTTCCATGTTGAAAACGAGTCTAAAAGAATAAGGATAAAGGAAATAATTGAGAAGAACAACATAAATCTTGGAAATATAGATGCTGTAACAGACAGTCTAATAAAACAATTCATATAATTTAAAAGTGAAATTCAAATGAACATGGATATGGAAGAATAATTGTTGAAAACATTGGTGTTTCAGGTATTAGTGTTAAAAGACTTTTGCCAAATAAAATGACATCAAATGGAAGGAAGAATAATATGAAATGCAGATATAAAATGGAAATAGCCTATGATGGGTCAAGGTACCTGGGATGGCAGAGACTAGGTAATGAAGATAAAACGATACAGGGAAAGATTGAAGGAGTTCTATCAAAATATCTGGATCGAAGTATTGAAATTGACGGTTCTGGAAGGACTGATGCTGGGGTCCATGCCCGATGTCAGATAGCAAGTTTTGAGGCTGATGAAGAAATTGATATTAAAAAACTTCTTAAATATTTTGTTAAATATCTTCCTGAAGATATACAGTTAATGCAAGTTTCGAAGGAAAGAAATGACTTTCATGCAAGATACAGCGTGAAGTCAAAGATCTACAGCTATTCAATAGACAACAATTATTACAATGATATATTCAAAAGGAAATACCAGTGGCATTTAGAAAAGAATCTTGATATTAATAAGGTGAGAAGAGCTTCAGAGGTTTTTATAGGCAGACACGACTTCACAGCTTTCACCACTGTGAAATCAAAGACGAAATCCATGGTTAGAAATGTCAATGATTTGGAGATAAGTTATGACAAGGGTATAATTGAAATAAGGATAGAAGCTGTGGGATTTCTTCACAATATGGTTAGAAAGATTGTAGGAGTATTGGTTGAAGCAGGTCTAGGCAACATTACAGTTGAAGAAGTGAAAAGGATTCTTGAAGAAAAGGACAGGGCTGCTATTGCATACATGGCACCAGCTCACGGTCTCTTCCTTGAAAAAGTTAATTATTAGTGATAACTATTTTGCGAGGAGTAATAATATGAAGCTACATATTATAAAGAAAAAGGAACTTGCAATAAATGAATGGTCCGGAGGAACAACTACACAGATAGCAATATATCCGGAGAATTCGCAGTACAAGAAACTTGATTTCTTGTGGAGGATAAGTTCTGCAAAAGTTGAAGTTGAAAAATCCGAATTTACATCCTTGCCGGGAGTGGACAGAATCCTCATTATACTTGAAGGAGAAATGAAGCTCCAGCACAAGGATCATCACAGCAGGGAAATGAAGAAATATGACATGGACTTTTTCAGAGGCAGCTGGGAGACAATCAGTATTGGCAAGGTTACTGATTTCAATATTATGACAAGAACAGGCTGCAGTGCTGAGGCTGACATCATCAACATGGACAGTACAGTGGATGAAATACCGCTTGTCAATGGAACAAACATATTCTATTGTAGTGAAGAGGAGATGGAGCTTGAAATTAATAGTACAAGTCTGACTCTTGAAAAGGGAGACACCCTTGTAGCTGAAGTACCATATGATGATTGTATTGCCGAAATAAAATGTAGTGAAAGTGCAAAATGTATTAATGTGAAAATATCATATAATGAATAGAATTTCAAAAGCTGCCTTGAGGCAGCTTTTTATGATATAATTGGTTTTAAAGATTAGTATTGTGAGGAGAATTCATGAATAAAAAATATATTATGTCTCTTGACCAGGGAACTACAAGTTCTAGGGCAATATTGTTTGACAAGGCAGGAAATATTGTAAAGACTGCACAAAAGGAATTTACTCAGATATATCCAAAGGCAGGTTGGGTTGAGCATAATCCTGTTGAAATATGGGCTACACAGTCTGGTGTTGCAAGAGAAGTACTTGAAGCGGCAGGTATAAAGGCCAATGAAATTGCTTCGATAGGTATTACTAATCAACGGGAAACTACCGTAGTATGGGATAAGAATACTGGTAAACCTATTTATAACGCTATAGTATGGCAGTGCAGAAGAACGGCAGCAATATGTGATCAGATAAAAGCTGACGGAATGGAAGATTATATAAGAGAAGCTACAGGACTAGTAGTTGACGCATATTTTTCGGGAACAAAGGTTAAATGGATACTGGACAATGTTGAAGGAGCAAGAGAAAAGGCTGAAAATGGCGAACTTCTCTTCGGTACAATTGATACCTGGCTTATCTGGAATCTCACAAGAGGAAAGGTTCATGTAACCGACTACTCAAATGCTTCAAGGACTCTTATGTACAATATAGGTGAACTTAAGTGGGATGAAAAAATTCTTGAGGAATTGAATATACCTACATCAATGCTTCCTGAAGTAAAACCATCTTCAGAGGTTTATGGTTATACAGATGAAAGTATGTTTGGTGTTGGAATTCCAATAGCTGGAATAGCAGGAGATCAGCAGGCGGCACTCTTCGGACAGGCTTGTTTTGAAGATGGAATGGTGAAGAATACCTATGGAACAGGCTGTTTTATATTGATGCAGACTGGAGAAAAGATGGTTAAATCAAAGAACGGTCTTCTTACTACAATAGCATGGGGAATTGATGGCAAGGTTCAATATGCTCTTGAAGGATCTGTTTTTATGGGTGGAGCCACCATCCAATGGTTGAGAGATGAATTGAGACTGATAAACGATGCTGCAGACAGTGAATACTTTGCAGGTAAAGTCAAGGATACAAATGGTGTTTACCTTGTACCGGCATTTGCAGGACTGGGAGCTCCATACTGGGATATGTATGCCAGAGGAATAATAGTGGGACTTACAAGGGGAGCAAACAGAAATCATATAACCAGAGCAGCCCTTGAATCAATAGCATATCAGTCCAAGGATGTAATCAGGTCAATGGAAGAGGATTCAGGAATCAAGCTTGCAACACTTAAGGTTGATGGCGGAGCAACAGTCTATAATTTTCTTATGCAGTTTCAGTCTGATATTTTGGGTGTTGAGGTACAGAGACCTAAGGTTACTGAAACTACAGCTCTTGGTGCAGCTTATCTTGCTGGACTTGCAGTAGGTTTCTGGAAGTCCAAGGATGAAATTACAGAAAACTGGGCAGTTGAAAAGAATTTCCTTCCGGATATGACAGATGAAAAAAGAGACAACCTTTATAATGGTTGGAAAAGAGCAGTAGAAAGATCAAAAGATTGGGAAAAGTAAGCGCTTTATATTTTAGGAGGAAATGCTATGTATAATGTTGCAATAATAGGGGCGGGAGTTATTGGTACTGCCATAGCAAGAGAATTATCAAAATTCAATCATAAGATAGTAATACTGGAAAAAGACAATGATGTATCCAATGGATCCACAAAGGCAAATAGTGCAATTATCCATGCAGGATATGATGCTCCATATAATTCCTTAAAGGGAAAGATGAATGCGAGAGGAAATCTTATAATGGGAATTGTTTGCAGCGAGCTAAACGTACCATTTGAAAGAATTGGTTCTCTTGTAATTGCTAGAAGTGAATCTGATTTTGAAACTTTAAAGGGACTTTACGAAAACGGAATGAAGCTAGAAATACCAGGATTGGAAATAATCGATGTAGGAAAGGTTATGGAAATGGAACCTAATCTTACAGAAGGCGTCATAGGCGCCTTGTATGCACCAAGTGCAGGAATAGTGGAACCTTGGGAATTGGCAATTGCCTATTGTGAAAATGCAATAGATAATGGTGCGGAACTGAGAATTAACTTTGCAGTAAGGGAAATACAAAAAAAGGACGGATCATACCTCATTAAATCGGAAGAAGATCAAGTTGAGGCAAAATATATAATAAATGCAGCTGGAGTATATGCCGACAAAATATATAACATGGTAGCCGACTCGGAATACAAGATCATACCAAGAAGAGGACAGTATTTTCTACTAGATAAGGAAGCTGGAGGATTAGTGAAACATGTTGTATTCCCTTGTCCAAATGAAATGGGAAAAGGAACTCTCGTGACACCGACTATTGATGGAAACATTCTTGTGGGACCTGACGCGGAAGACTTAGACATGGACATGAAGGAATCTGTAAACACAACATATAACAGACTTGGCAATGTAAAGAATCTTGCCAGAAATATAAGCGACAAGATTCCATACAAATTAAATATAACAACATTTGCAGGATTAAGGGCAGAACCTGATACAGATGATTTTATTATAGAAGAATCAAAGCAGGCAAAAGGATTTATAAATGTGGCGGGAATGAAATCTCCAGGACTTTCATCGGCACCGGCAATTGCTGAATACGTTGTCACAATCATTGAAGAAATTGATGGAAGTCTTGATAAGAAAACAGATTTCAATCCTTTAAGAAGAAAGAGAATCAAGTTCGAAGAGCTTACCTTTGAAGAAAAGAATGAATTGATCCAAAAGGACAGCAGGTACGGAAGAATAATCTGCAGATGCGAAATGATCACTGAAGGAGAAATTGTAGATGCCATACACAGAAGTGCAGGAGGTAGGACCGTCAACGGAATCAAGAGAAGAACCAGACCGGGTTCAGGAAGATGTCAGGGTGGTTTTTGCGGACCTAGAGTAATGGAAATACTGGCTAGGGAGCTTAGTGTTCCAATGGAAGAAGTTTTGATGGAAAACAGAGGATCCATAATATTGACTGGAAAGACAAAGGTGGGAGGTTAATATATTGAATTATGATATAGTGGTTGTTGGAGGAGGACCTGCTGGACTGGCGGCAGCAATAGAGTCCAGAAAGAACGGTGCTGAATCCATACTTGTTATAGAAAGAGACAGAGAATTGGGTGGAATTCTTCAGCAGTGCATACATAATGGATTTGGACTGGTAGTTTTCAAGGAAGAGCTTACAGGACCTGAATATGCTGAGAGATTTATTGATGAACTTTCCAGGGAAAACATAGATTACAAACTGGATACAATGGTACTTGAAATAAATAAAGACAAGCAAATCCTTGCAATGAACACTGTAGACGGTCTTGTGAATATACAGGCAAAAGCAATAGTACTTTCAATGGGATGCAGGGAGAGAACAAGAGGATCAATTGCAATTCCTGGATACAGACCAGCAGGAGTCTTCAATGCAGGTACAGCGCAGAGATACTTGAACATGGAAGGATACATGGTGGGCAAGAGAGTTGTAATCCTTGGATCCGGAGATATAGGTCTCATAATGGCAAGAAGAATGACTCTTGAAGGAGCAAAGGTTTTGGTAGTTGCGGAGCTTATGCCTTTTTCTGGCGGACTTACTAGAAACATAGTGCAGTGTCTTGATGACTACGATATACCATTGAAGCTTAGTCATGCAGTAACAGATATCAAGGGAAGGGACAGGGTTGAAGGCGTAGTGATTCAAAAGATTGATGAAAACTTCAAACCTATTCCAGGAACAGAAATTGAATATGAATGTGATACCTTGCTTCTTTCAGTAGGACTTATCCCTGAAAACGAACTTTCAAAAGGAGCAGGAATTGAAATGGATTCCAAGACAAGCGGTCCAGTAGTATTTGAGTCAATGGAGACTTCCATAGAAGGAATATTCGCCTGTGGTAATGTTGTACATGTACATGACATTGTGGATTTTGTGACTGAAGAAAGCAGACATGCAGGAAAAGCTGCAGCAAAGTTTGTACTTGAAGTCAAAGCTGATAATAATAAAATCATAGAAACTGAAGCACTGTCAGGCATTGGATACATAGTGCCTCAGAAAGTCAGAATCAATTCTGTTGATGACAAGCTTTCTCTCTTTATGAGAGTAAGAAGCGTCTACCATGATGCAAAGCTTTCAGTGAAAGCTGACGGCAAAGAAATTTATTCAGTGAAGAAGATGCATCTTGCACCTGGTGAAATGGAAAGAATAGACATTAAGAAGGAATTAATAGGTGAGAATGTTGGAAAACTTACAGTGGAGGTAATATAGGAGTATTGGCGATGAAAGAAACTTTGAAAGAAAAAGAAATGATATGTATAGTATGTCCCATAGGTTGTCACATAAATGTTATTGAAAGCAATGAATCTGAAGATGGATATGAAGTTGAAGGGAATAAATGCCCAAGAGGAAAAATATACGGTATAAAGGAAATAACTAGTCCTACAAGAGTTGTATCTACTACAGTTTCTATAGAAAATGCATTCTTGAAAAGACTTCCTGTAAAGACAGATAATCCTGTACCAAAAGAATTAATATTTGAATGCATGAAAGTCATCAATGAAGTAGTGGTAAAAGCCCCTGTTAAGGTTGGTGATATAATAATAGAAAATATCCTGGATACAGGAGTAAATATTGTTGCAACAAGGAGCATGAACGAAATTAAATAGATATATTATATATTCCTTAACAAACATGAACTGAAAATTGAGTTTCTGTTTTTTGTTTGTATACTTTATGCTATAATGGTATATAAATATAGCAACAACAATAATTATATAGAGGGTTTATTATGAATAAGATTGAATGGAAAAAGGAGAAGAACTTGAGTCTTCTCGTTGATTTTTACGAACTGACAATGACAAATGGATATCTTGTAAATGGTGACCAGGACAGCATCGTTTACTTTGACTATTTCTTCAGGGAGGTGCCTGATAGTGGAGGCTTTGCTATTACG
>JAUVAG010000216.1 GCA_030591825.1 Dethiosulfatibacter sp. | reverse complement strand
GAAGCGTTGGTATTACGCCGTTAAGGAAACTTTCTGCGACCTCTTAATATCCGTTATGGTCACATGAAGCGTGACCCGGATAACGCAGCGAAGCTGCTTTCTTGTAGTCTAAGAAAGTTAAAAATGTGTAATCCCTTGAAACGTTGGTATTACACTTATAAGGAAACTTTCTACGACCTCTTAATAAATGCTTACGCATTTAACGCAGCGTAGCTGCTTTCTTGTTTTAACTTTTGACTCGGATAACATCCGCTTACAGGGATGACGCACGTAGCCGTTTTGTTGACTTTACTTGCCATGAATGCAACTGTAACACAATAGTAATGGCAGAAGTCCTTTTTATATAGTATAATATATATTAACAAACACAATATATAGGGGGTATCCCGCATGAAAAAAACTTTTGTACTAGATACTAATGTAATACTCCAGACACCATATTCACTGTATCAATTTGACGAGCATGATATTGTAATTGCTGATATTGTTTTAGAAGAACTGGACAAGTTCAAGAGCGAATCTTCCGATCTTGGAGCCCATGCAAGGGAAGCTGCCAGGATAATGGATGACCTTAGAAAAACGGGGAATCTCATTGAAGGAGTGAAGCTGCCAGGTGGAGGGTCAATAAGGATTGAGCTAAACTACACCAATATCGAACTTCCAGACAGCTGGATGAAGCACAAGAACGACAACAGGATACTAAGGGTCTGTAAGGGACTTATAGACAAGGGAGAAAATGTAATCCTTGTTTCGAAGGACGTATTCCTGAGAATAAAGGCAGAAGTAATAGGTATCAATGTACAGGACTTCTTAGCAGAGCAGGTTCCCAACTATGATGAACAGTATAAGGGAGTAGCAGAGGTTGTTGCAGAAGATATTGATATAACTGACTTTTACAAGAATGGATTTATTTTGCCCAACCAGGTATTCAAGTATACACAAGAATATGAAAAGTTTGGATACGAAGCCACGAAGAACGAGTTTTTCATAATAAAATCAAATACAAACGAGAAACATTCAGCATTGGGAAGGTTTGACGGAGAAAAGATTGTACCTCTCAAATACGATACAGACAAGCCCTTTGGTGTAAGCCCAAGAAGCGTATATCAGAAATTTATACAGGAATCACTGATGCAGGATGCGGACAAAGCTCCTCTCGTAATAATAAAAGGACCTGCAGGAACTGCAAAGACATTTTATTCAATGGCTGTAGGTCTCCACAAGATACTTCACGAGCACAGCAAGTTCTATAGAAAGATACTTGTTTGCAGACCAAATATTAAAATGGACGAAGATATAGGATTTCTTCCTGGAACGGAAGAGGAAAAGATTGCACCTTTCATGAGACCTATAATAGACAATCTGGAAATTCTCATGTCACTTGAGTCCAAGAAGAAATTCACCCAGGATGTGGATTTGTCGTTTAAGATAAAGGAACTTTTTGAAAATGGAGTTCTAACTACGGAGGCAATAGCGTTCATAAGGGGGCGTTCCATTGTAAACCAGTGGGTTCTTATAGACGAGGCCCAAAATCTTACACCTAGACAGGTAAAGGGAATAATAACGAGAGCGGGATTAGGAACGAAAATCATATTGGCAGGAGATCCTGACCAGATAGATCATCCATTCCTTGACTCAAGAACTAATGGCCTTTCCTATGCGTCTGAAAAGATGAAGGGAAGCGGACTTTGCTACCAGGTTTCACTGTCTGAGAAGGATTGTGAAAGATCATTGCTGGCATACGAGTCTTCAAAGAGGATGTAGTCATTCCAGGGAAACAGTTGTTTTTACTGTATATAATCAAAAGATAAGACCAGCATAATTCGTTGAAAATATAACGTTTATCGCTGGTCTTTTGGGTTTTATTATTTCTTCTTAAGAATATGAACTACTACAATTATTATAGATATCAATGGAATCTAAAAAAGCTGACTCCTGTAAAGTACAGAAATCAGCTACTTGCTGCTTAAGTCTCTTTTTTATTGTGTCCTTGACATAGGTTCCATTTTATTTTGAAGGCATTTTTTTACTATTTTTGATGAATATTAAAGGAGTGCTATGTTTTCCGTTGAAACAGCTCTTTGTAATAACTATGCTGGAATTCCAAGCAAATTTGTTATCAAAACTATTATAGGTATGAGAACAATTGTCTTTCCAAGGAATATAAGTAGCAAATCCTTAAAAGTAATCGGAAGTTTCGAGCTTAATATATAAGCTCCAGTTTCAGTCATAAAAATAACTTGAGTAAGAGCCAGCACTCCAATGATAAATCTAGTTTTTGTAGAAACAATTGATGTTGAAATTACTATTGGGATAAACATGTCTGTGAATCCTACGATTGTTGCCGGTGCAGCAGCATGGGCTTCAGGAACACCCAGAATATTTAAATAGTATTCAAAAGGAATTGCAAGGTAATTGAAAATAGGTGTATATTCAACAAGTGCGGAAAAAACAACCCCAAAGCACATAATAATGGGTATTAAGGTTATAGTTAGATTTACCACTAGCTTGGTGGCTTCCACAAGAGATTCTCTTATTGTACTTGCCGATTGTGATTTTCGAACACCTTCTTTTATAGCTTGCATAAACTTGTTTCCTTTTTTGCTTTCTTCAGGTATATAGGGTCTGTCTTCGGTATAAAAATCATCTTTCTTGGAACTTAATGGAGGTATTCTAGACATTACTACTACGCTTAAAAATCCAGCCAAAAAAATCGCAAAATAGAATTCAAGTATATATTCGGATAGTCCCAGCAGTTCTCCGCACACTAACCAAAAGGCAACTCCTGTAGCAGTGAAACATGAAGCAATAATTGCTGCCTCTCTCTTACTGTAATAACCTTTAACATACTGTTTTTCAGTAATTACAAGCCCTAACTCTATCATTCCAACCCAAGAAGTTAGAAGATCCACAGTTGCTCTTCCAGGCAACTTGAACAAAGGCCTTGTGAACTTGTTGACTAATGTGCCAATAAATTCCATAAGCCCGTATTCTATCATCAAGGGAATTAGAATCAAAGCCGGAACCAACCATATTGATGTCAGAACAGATATGTCAAACATTACAGGTCCTATGTTTTCATTTAATACAAATTCAAAACCAAATCCGAACATCACCATTATAAAGAATATACCACCCAAGATTCTTCCAACAAGATTTAAATTATTCGTTACAAAAGTGTTTTTTATAAATTCATTTTCTGTTTTGTTGAACTTGAAGTAGACTGATCCAACAATTGAAATCATCAAAAGTACCAATACTATGTACTCTCCGGTAATTCCCAACATATCCTGAAATCGTTGACAAATGAATCCAATCATCAACGTATATCCGCCAGTTTCAACATTTTTAATTGGTATCAGAAAAATAATGAGTCCTAGTAACGATGGTATTAAAAACTTCATTAAATTATTAAAAGTAAGCTTTTCATTAAAATTTTCCATACTATATTTTTTATCCATATATATATTCTCCTATATTATATATTGAAATCCAATTTAATTACAGTGATTTATATTTATTGCTTGTATCGGCCATCTGTTTTTTTCTGTAATAATGACCCCAGCATTCTGTAATTATTCTTTTTGCGGCAAATACGGCTGTCAAAGATGCATCAAGTCTCGGCGCAGCTTCAACAACATCAAATCCAATTACAGGAAGTTCAGTAAAAAGGCCTTTTACCAGACTCAATAATTCCCTACTTGACAGTCCTCCTATTTGAGGTGTTCCTGTACCGGCTGCAAATGCTGGATCAAGACAGTCAATATCAATTGTTACATAAATTTTGTTGAACCTTTTCATCTTGCTGATGATTTTCTTTAAAGACCTATCAACGCCATTTGAATAGATATCATAT
>JAUVAG010000016.1 GCA_030591825.1 Dethiosulfatibacter sp. | reverse complement strand
AGGGTAATTCATTCAGAGGCAAGGGACAGTATTATAGATTAAGAGAACTGACGGATAGGAAAATCAGTGAAGTATTCCAACCTAACAATACAATAGAAGTACTTAAAGGGGTTGCGGCTGGAAATGAAGAAGACTATGTAAAAAAATTTGATAAGTTCAATAATATGCCCACACTTTGCAGCATAAAACCCATAGATGACGGAAGCATTAAGGGAGCCATACTTATTGTAGAAAATCTTTCCAATATTGAAAGAGCAATGAAGGAAAAGGACTATGTAGTGACTCAGCTTTACAAGCTTCAGAAGAGTATTAAATTATCCAATGGGTATGTAGAGAAATTTCCTGCAATAATAGGAAGAAGCGGCAAAATCAGGCAGATCAAGGCAATGGCGGAAAAAGCAGCTGGTTCAAACTCAAATCTTTTAATCCTTGGTGAAAGCGGTACGGGCAAGTCTCTCCTGGCCAGGGAGATTCATGAGAACAGCCCCAGAAAAGATTTTCCATTCATAAGTATAAATTGCTCCTCCATCCCCGAAAATCTTCTTGAAAGTGAATTGTTCGGCTATGAACCGGGAGCTTTTACGGGTGCAAGTAAGAAGGGCAAGAAGGGAATGTTTGAGCTTGCCCATGAAGGTACAATATTCCTTGATGAGATAGGTGACATGAATATTTACCTTCAAGCAAAAATTTTGAAAATCATTCAGGAAAAGAGATTTTTCAGACTGGGTGGTGACAGGGAAATACAGGTGGACTCTAGAGTAATTGCTGCTACGAATATAAATCTTGAAGAAGCTGTCAAGGAAAGAAGATTTAGAAAGGATCTTTATTACAGGCTTAATGTACTTTCAATAAATATGCCCTCATTGAGAGAAATCAAAGATGATATTGAAGAACTGGTGGACAAATTGCTGCCAAAGGTCTGCCACAAGGCAGGAGTAGACCTTAAAAAATTTTCCCACAGTGCCATAGGAAGACTTTCAGCATATTCCTTTCCCGGAAACATCAGGGAGCTTGAAAACATATTGGAGAGGGCTGTAAACCTTACAGTAGAAGATATCATTACTTCTGACAGTCTGATATTTGAAAACGAAAGCGTTGAAACCAGAAATGTGTTCAGAGATATTAAGTACTATGCAAAGGAAGCGGAGAAAAAGGTTTTGATGGAAGCTTTGATCTTCTATGATTATGATTTTGAAAGTGTTATGAAGGACCTAAATATTAAAAAATCTTCTCTATACAATAAAATAAAGGAATATAACATAGCGATTGTCCAAAAAAATGGAAAATCGTCCAAAAAAATGGAATAGCTGAAAATGCCGTGTTCAACCACTAATTAAACATTATTTTTCCAAAAAAATGGAAAGCGATTAAATAAAGTACAGTTTTCAGCGCTAAATAGTTGGCATGAGAATTGCACTTATTATATTCATGGAAAAATTAAACATTCAAAATATTCAGGAGGACAATATGAAATTGCCATCAAGAAAATTAATTGCAAATTTACCAACAAGGATTGAAAAGCTTGAAAGGTTTTCTAAAAAATGTGAAGGACACAATATTTACATTAAAAGAGACGATCAGACAGGCATGGAGTATTCAGGAAACAAAGTAAGAAAACTTGAATATACAGTTATGGAAGCATTGGAATCAGGCTGTGACTATCTCATTACATGCGGAGGAATTCAATCGAATCATGCAAGATCTACTGCGGCGGTGGCTGCAAGACTGGGTATGAAATCGTATCTTGTTCTTAGAGACAAGGGTGAAAAGCATCTTGAAGGAAATTGTTTTTTAGATATGGTTATGGGAGCAGACATAAGATTCGTAACTGCAGATGAATACTCAAACAGCAGAATGGAAATAATGGCTGAAATAAAGGAAGAGCTGGACAAAAAGGGCCACAAGGCTTACATAATTCCAGAGGGAGCATCAAATGGCATTGGAACCTTCGGTTATCTAAATGCGATGAATGAAATACTTGAACAGGAAAAGGAGCTTGAAGTTAAATTTGATGCAGTGGTAACTGCGGTGGGATCAGGTGGTACCTATGCTGGAATGTTCTACGGAAACAAGCTGGCAAATAATGACGCTGAAATATTTGGATTCAATGTATGCGACGACGATGAATACTTCAAAAGTGCAGTAGAGAAGATATTGAAGGAATGCTTTGAATATACAAATGAACCTGTAGAATTTACAAAGGATGATATTAATATGATAGACGGGTATGTAGGCGATGGATATGCTATAAGCAGAGCCGAAGAGCTTGACTTTATCCATGAATTTGCAAAAGAGGAAGGTATAGTACTTGATCCTGTTTATTCAGGAAAGGCAATGTACGGTCTTTACAATGAAATTAAGAAGGGAACCTTTAGCAAGTATAAAAATATATTATTCATACATACAGGTGGATTATACGGATTGTTCCCCAAGATGGATCAATTTGACTTTAAAATAGGTGAAGAGGCAACAGTTTAATAGAAAGCGTTTTATGGTAATAAGTGTAAAGCACTACTATATAAAATTTAGGAGGAAATTATGTCAGATTCGATTTTGGAAAGAGGTAACCACATTAAATTTGGTTATGCAGCAATGGTAGTAGGATTGGTATTTTTATTTGTACTTGGTGGCGCAATAGTTTTTGGGGCTGCAATCGAAACAATGTTTGTACTTGCATGGATATTTACAGTACCATTGGTAATGAAAACAGGACACACTTACAAGGAAACTCAGGGATTTGGATGGAAGGTTGTAATGGAGTCTCTTGAAGCCAACTTCATCATCCTCATAGTTGGAACAATGATAGCAGCACTAATAGCAAGTGGAACTGTGCCGCTTATAATTGTACTTGGACTTAAGGTAATATCGCCTAAGGCATTTTTATTGACAACGCTTTTGGTTTGTTCGTTTACATCTTTGGCAACAGGTACATCATGGGGAACAATAGGAACAGCAGGACTTGCAATGGTAGGTATAGGAAATGCCCTTGGAGTTCCGGTTGGAATGACTGCAGGAGCAGTAATTTCAGGAGCTGCATTTGGAGACAAGATGTCGCCATTGTCAGACACAACAAACCTTGCAGCAGCGGTAACAGGAACACCTCTTATGACTCACGTGAAGCACATGACTTTGACAACTTTGCCAGCCTATGTAATTTGTGCAATCATATTTGGATTTTTGGGATTAAGATTTGACGCAACAGGTTACGATCCATCAATAGTAAACAATACAATTGAATCACTTAGTGGAATATTCAATTTCTCAGTTATCGAGCTTCTTCCTTTGGTAGTGGTAATAATTCTACTTGTTAAAAAATCACCACCAATAATTGCCCTTCTTGCAGGAACCTTCATGGGTATGACAGTTGCATTCTTCAGACAGGGAGAAAGCATCCAGGCGTTACTTGGATACCTTTATGACGGATATTCAGTAGATAGCGGACTTACTTACATAGACAAGCTTCTAAACAGAGGCGGTATCATGAGCATGATAAGTTCATTCCTTATAGTTTTCTCGGCAGCGGCAATCACTGGGATGCTAAGCGAATCGGGAATACTTGGAGCACTTGTTAAGCCAATGGCAAACAACTGTGAAGGATCAAGATTCAAGACAGTATTATACACATTGATAATTGGATATACTACAAATATGATAGGATCATCAATGCTTCTTGCTGAAATTGTTCCAGGAACAATCATGAAACCTATATTCAAGAAGAACAAACTTGCACCTGAAAATCTTTCAAGACTTCTTGAGGACAGCGGAACCCTTGGCGCGTGGCTCATACCTTGGAATGCAAATGCAATCTTCGGTGCTACAATGCTTGGAGCTTCTGTAGTATCATTTATACCATTCTGTCTTCTATCATGGATTTCACCACTATTTTCATTGTTCTATGCAGCTACAGGCTTAACAATGAAGAAGCTGGATGAATCAGCTGAAGAAGAGGCGGTTCAAGCACATTAGATTTAAGTGTTAAAAAATATTAATTTATAGATCAAATGAGAGGTAAGGAAATGTCGGAATTCAAAATAAGAACAGCAAGCATGAACGACCTGGACAGTGTGGCAAAAATTGAATCTATATGCTTTCCGGCTCCAGAAGCAGCACCTAAAGAAGCAATGAAAGAGAGACTTTTAGCATATATGAAAGGATTCCTTGTAGCAGAAATCAATGGTGAAGTTATCGGATTTGTCAATGGAGGAGCTACAGATGATTCGGAAATCAAAGATGCGTTTTTTGAATCGATGGACTTGCATCATGATGATGGCAAGAACCTGGTAATCTTTGGTCTTGACGTACACCCGGATCATCAACACAAGGGATATGCCAGGAAGCTAATGAATCATTTCATAGAATTTGCAGCAAAAGAAAACAAGGAATCTGTGATATTGACATGCAAGAATCATCTCATAGCATATTATGAAACCTTTGGCTACAAGAATCTTGGCGTTTCGGATTCAGTCCACGGTGGGGCCAAATGGTATGACATGGTTCTAGAGGTTAAGTAAAGATAACAACGTAAAGAGCTAATTGAATAAATAAATTAATAAAGGAGCTTGTATAAAGCTCCTTTATTTGTTTTAATATAAGGAAGAGATGATTAATACAATAATAGTTTAAGAGGAGAATACCATGAATATTAAATATACAAAGATGCAAGGGCTTGGAAATGACTTCATCGTAATGGACAATAGAGAGTACGGATTTAGTATCGAGAAATTGCAGGAAATGGCAAAGAGACTGTGTACAAGACAACTGTCAATAGGAGCAGATGGACTTATGGCAGTTAATAAGGCTGACGGAGATGCAGATTTCAGAATGGTCTTCATCAATGCAGATGGAAGCATAGGTGAAATGTGTGGAAATGGAGCAAGGTGCATGACTAGATTTGCATATATAAATAAAATTGCAGGTGAAAAGATGGTCTTTGAAACTACGGCTGGAAATGTTGAAGGAGAAATCAAGGATGGAAGACTTATTGCCGTAGTTCTTAATAATCCTGAAATAATAGAGTTTGACAAGATTGCAACCATTGACGAAGTGGACTATACGATATCATATGTGGAGCTTGGAAATCCGGGAGTACCCCATGGAGTTATAGAATACAAAGGACTTGGTGATATATCCAAAGAGGAGATATTCAACCTTGGAAAGTATCTTAGATTTCATGAGATATTTCCAAAAGGAGCAAATATCAATTTCTATGATGTAGATGGAGAAGCATCTGCAATAGTTAGAACATTTGAAAGAGGTGTGGAAGACTTCACTCTTGCCTGTGGTACAGGATCTGCATCAGTAGCTATAGTCCTTTATCTTCAGAATCTGGTAAAGAGCAATGAAATTAGAATTAAAGTTCCAGGTGGAGAGTTGAACATTGAGATAGAAGCAAATGAAGAAAATGAAATTAAAAAGCTTATGCTGATTGGAGATACAAACATTATATCTGAAGGAATTGTAATGGACGAGGATCTTGTTCTCTAAGAAGTATTTAAACTTCTTGTAAATTAGGTGCATCATGTAACTAAAAATACCGAGGTGTTGTTATGAAAATATTTATAAGTGCTGACATGGAAGGTTGTGCAGGCGTTGTATCCTGGTCTGAAACGGAACTCAACAATACGGAGCATGAAAGGACCGCAAGGGAGATGACCCTTGAGGTTAAGGCTGTATGTGAAACATTGTTTGAAAACGGAGTAAGTGAAATAACTGTTAAGGATGCTCATGAGTCGGGAAAGAACATCTTTTACGAGGAGCTTCCAAAGGGAGTAAAGATTGTAAGAAGCTGGACGGGAAGCCCATATTCAATGGTCCAGGGGTTAGATGAAACCTATGACGGTGCAATATTCATAGGATATCACTCAGCAGCATCCATGGAAGGAAGTCCACTTTCACATACAATGAATCTAGAACTGGGAAAGATTATCATTAACGACATGGTGTGTTCTGAATATCTTATTCATGCCTATGCGGCTGCAGACCTTGGCGTTCCTGTAATCATGATAAGCGGAGACCGAATGATATGTGAGTGGGCTGAAAAGTTCAACAATCATATTTCTATAGCCCCTTTAAAGGAAGGTGTGGGAGGAGGAGTAATTAGCCTTTCCCAGGTGGATGCCCTTGAACTTATTAAAATCAAGACTGTAGAAGCCCTTAAAAATATGGACAAATGTAAAATAGAGATACCGGAAAAATTTGATGTATCCATAGAATACAAGAAACACGAGGATGCCTATAGGGTTTCATATTATCCTGGAGTTGAAAAAACATCCTCTAGAGAAGTAAGTTACAGTACTGACAATATCAAGGATATGCTTATAACAAACATGTTCATACTCTAGACAAAGGGAGATACAATGAATATTTATCCGGAAAACCATCATGAAAGTTGGAGTAGATTTCTTGATGAAAAAATTAAAAAAGAAATACTTGAAATCTCAGGTAAAATAGGTCATAATATAAATCCTGAGCCTGAGAATGTTTTAAGGTTCATGGAAAACGACCTTAATGATGTGAAGGTGGTCATTCTGGGTCAGGACCCCTATCCTGAAAAGGGAAGGGCAACTGGAAGATGCTTCGAAGTTGGAGATCTTAACACTTGGAATGACAAGTTCAGACAAGTTTCCCTCAAGAATATAGTAAGACTGATTCACAAGGATAGTCGAAAAACAGAAAATTATGAAGACATAAGAAAGTTTTCTGAAATTCAGAAGGAAATCATAAATGAAGAATTCAATATACTTCCTCCTATGGAGATATTCAAATCCTGGGAAAAGCAGGGAGTGTTGCTTCTCAATACATATTTCACAATAGAGCAGGGAGTTCCTGGAAGCCATATAAAAATATGGGAAAATTTCAGCAATGAGCTTCTTGAATATATATCCACTGAAAACAAAAACATTACATGGTTTCTATGGGGCAAACAGGCGCAGAGTAGAAAGGAATACATCAAGTACGGCTTATTGTGCGAAAGCAGACACCCTATGATGTGTTCATCCAAGTACGATGATGACTTTTTAAAGAGCAGCTGTTTCAGAGATACTTGGGACACAATTAAATGGACATAAAAAATAAAAAAACAATAAAAAAATTAATTGTTAAAAATCGTTGAAAAACCAACGATTTCAAAAATGCAAAATTCTTAATAAATATACAATTATCGCATACATGAGTGATAATAACACTTTGAGGGAATGGCATTTTCCGATTAATAAATTTGACTGAAAATAATCCTGATGATACAATATGTAGTATAGAAAGGATTATTTTTTTTGTAAAAACACAATATATTGGGAGGGTAATGATGGCGCGTATTTTTAAAAGAACCGGTGAAGAAGTAGAATTCAGGGGTGAAAAGATTGTAAACGCAATAATTAAGGCTATGAATGAAACAAAGGATGGAGCAGATGTAGAACTTGCCCAAACTATAGCAGACAGAATACGGGGAGAAGTATTAGCGAAGGATTATCCAACACCTGTTGAGCATATACAGGATATGGTTGAAGATAGATTGATGGAAAGTGTCCGAAAGGATGTTGCTAAAAGATACATTTTATACAGATATGAAAGAGACAAGTCAAGAGATGCGAGAAAGAGAAGAGATGGAAGACTTCTTAGTGAAGAATTCATAAGCAGATACAAGCACAGACACTCTCCTATGGAGCAGCTTGGAAATTTCGTTTATTACAGAACATATTCAAGATGGCTTCGTGAAGAAAGAAGAAGGGAATACTGGTGGGAGACTGTAAGAAGAGCGGTTGAGTATAACTGTAGCCTTGTAGCTACTACAAAGAATGAAGCTGAAAAGCTTTATGACAATATATTCAACCTTAAGCAGTTCCTCTCGGGAAGAACATTCTGGGTTGGAGGAACGCCGGTAGCAAAGCATTATCCAATGGCAAACTTCAACTGCGCATTTCAGGTAATAGAAAGCTTCAGATCATTCAGAGACCTTTTCTATCTTTTGATGATAGGCTCGGGAGTAGGAGTTAGAGTTCTTAAAGATGATGTATCAAAGCTTCCGAAGATAAGAACTGACTTTGAAATTGTACATGAAGATTTTACACCTATAGAAATTGGGAAAAGAGAAGACAATACAAGTCTTGAATTCCTTTACAACAATACTGTAAAGATAGTTGTTGGAGACAGTAAGGAAGGATGGGTTCAGTCACTTGGATACTTCTTTGATATAATACACAGCAACGAATACAGAAACATCAAGACCGTTATAATAAACTTCGACAACGTAAGACCTAAAGGTGAACAGCTGAGAACTTTCGGAGGAACAGCAAGTGGACATACAAGTCTTAAAAACATGTTCCTGAAAATAGACAAGGTACTTAAGAAAAGAGGAACAATCGAAGATAAGGTAAGGGTTAAGCTTAAATCCATAGATTGCCTTGACATAGCAAACATCATCGGTGAAAACGTAGTGGTTGGAGGAGTTAGAAGAACTGCAGAGATTGTACTCATAGACTCTGACGACAAGGAATGTATCGAGGCAAAGAGCAAGCTTTACAAGCAGATTGATGGACAATGGATAGTTGACAAGGATATAATCCACAGACAGATGAGCAACAACTCCATTTATTATCAGGAAAAACCAAAGAGAGAAACACTTCACTGGCAGATTCAGCAAATGAGATATTCAGGAGAGCCTGGATGGGTAAATGCAGAAGCTGGTAGCAAAAGAAGAGATAACATGAATGGAGTAAACCCATGTGGGGAGATACTTCTTGACTCAAACGGACTTTGTAACCTTACAACAATAAATGTATTTGCATTTGTAGATGAACATAAAAACCTGGATCTGGATGGACTTCTTGAAGCTCAGAAGCTTTCAGTAAGGGCTGCATATAGAATGACATGCGTTGAACTAGAAATACCAGCATGGGATGCTGTTCAGCAAAGGGACAAACTTACGGGATGTTCCATGACTGGATGGCAGGATATGGTAAATGCTCTTGACCTTGAGATTAATGAGCAAGCTGATATTCTGGTACAGCTTAAAAAAGCTGCAAATGATGAAGCTGCAAGGTATGCAAGCCAAATCGGTGAAGGAGAGCCTATTCTTGTTACTACAGTGAAGCCTGAAGGTACACTTTCGCAGCTTCCAACAGTATCAAGCGGAGTGCACTACTCTCACTCTCCATACTATATAAGAAGGGTAAGGATAAATGCCCACGATCCACTTGTTAAGGTTTGTGAGGAACTTGAATATCCAATATTCCCAGAAGTAGGACAGGACGAAGCAACATGTACTACAAAAGTTATTGAATTCCCTGTCAAGTCACCTGAGGGAAGGACAAAATATGATGTATCCGCGCTTGAGCAGCTTGAAAACTACAAGCTTTTCATGGAGCACTACGTTGACCACAATTGTTCTATTACAGTACATGTAAGAGATCATGAGTGGGAAATTGTTGAAGACTGGGTATGGGAAAACTGGGACGAAATCGTTGCACTTTCATTCCTTCCTCTTGACGACAGCTTCTACGAACTTCTTCCATATGAAGCAATAGAAGAAGATGAATACAACAAGAGAGTAGAAGCAATGAAGCCATTCATTCCTTCACTTCTAAACAAATATGAAACTTATGAAACAGAGCTTGATATAGGAAATGAAGGCTGTGATAATGGAATTTGTCCTATAAGATAGATTGAATATATGCAAATATCAAAAAATCCGGGAAGATTTTCTTTTCGGATTTTTCTATATATTATAATAAAGGAGTACATATATAGGGAATGCTGGTGTTTTTCAATATGGTGAATTAAAAGAAAAATTCTCAATATAAATGAAAGAGCGCTGTCAAGAACACTTAGATAATTGGAAGAATATCAGTTGAAATAGCAGAACCAATAATTTGATTACAGGTATTACCTGAGTATGAAAATTATGTTATAATTAAAAAATAAGAAAAGTATTGATGTTAGTTGAATATTTGATGAAATTATAAATAATAACGAGGTGAAGGTTATGAGTAATATAGCAAAGAAAAAAGAATCGCCATCAATTGATCAGTGGCTGAAAGAAGCAAAGGCAGACACTAATGCTTTGCAGTCGGGAATGTTTTTAGTACATAATGGAACTGTAAGGCAAACGCCAAAAGTCAAAGTGAGACAAGGTATTGACGATGGTTCAGTAGTGACAGGAATGGAATTCGGCTTTGATGCTGCTAAAGTGGATGCGGCAGTAGAAGAGACCTATAAGATGGAAGGAATATT
>JAUVAG010000053.1 GCA_030591825.1 Dethiosulfatibacter sp. | reverse complement strand
ATATTATTCATCAAGCTGCATTGAAAGCGTTGTCTAAAAATAATGCAGATTAATAATAACCAATAAATAGCTTATGAATGAACAAGTGGTGCCAGTTGCATTAGTTAATAAGTTATTGAACATGTTGAAAAATGGCGGTAAATTAGCGTTTTGTGATAATAAATATTGTGTATGTCAAAGGCACTTAAGGGTGCCTTTAACTTTGTTGATAAAATGAATTTAAAAACATACCATCGGTGCCTGTCGAATTACTTAATAATATACATTTTAAGTTAAGGTGATTGTAGTTGGAGAAGAGTCTGAACGAGGAATCGTGTTTGCAAATCTTTTGGCTGAGGGTGCTATTCAAATAATCAATTAAAATATAATTTTAGACAAAAAATTAAAGAACTAGTGAAATAATTTTGATGATTTTTGTGGTAAAATTTGAATAAAGTATTGAAATTTCACTAAAAAATGATAAATTTGAATAAAATATTGAAATTTAAATAAAATCATAGTATGATGGGGTGAAGAGGCGGTGATTTTGTGTTAGAAGAAGAATTAGCAAAATTAGTGAAAAAGGTTATTTCTGAACAATGTGAAAAGCAAAATATAGAGATTAAGAAGGCAGCAGGGGGTACACCGTCAAAACTTTATGATACTCTATCAAGTTTTGCCAATCAGATTGGTGGGGGCATAATTATTTTTGGGATTGACGAAGATGCAGGATATGAAGTGGTAGGAGTGTATGATGCTCAAGACCTTCAAAAAAAAGTTATGGAACAATCCTTGCAAATGGAACCCGTAGTAAGACCATTATTTACGGTTGCTCAAGTAGATGGGAAATTGGTAGTTAGTGCAGAAATTTCTGAATGTGATATTTATGATAAGCCTTGTTTCTATAAGGGGGCAGGAAGAATGCGCGGATCTTATATCCGAGTTGGGGATTCAGATCAGCCTATGACGGAATATGAAATATATAGTTACGAAGCGTTTAGAAGAAGGATACATGATGAACTTCGTACTGTTGATAGAGCAACGTTAGAAAATCTGTTAAGGGATAATGTAATGGAATATATAATAGATTTACGAAGACAAAAACAAAATTTGATTAATCTTAAGGATGAACGAATACTTGAAACTCAAGGTATTGTTCAAGGTGGAGTTCCAACATTAGCAGGATTGATGTTGCTTAGTGAGTATCCTCAAGAGTTCTTTCCGCAGCTTAGTGTTACAGCAATGGTAGTTCAAGGTAAAGAAATAGGAGAACTAGGTGATGATGGTGAACGGTTTGTAGATAATAAACGTATTGAGGGCACAGTACCACAGATGTTGGAAGGAACATTAGCTTTTGTACGAAGGAATATGAAAGTGAAAACAATAATAACAGAAGATGGAACTCGTGCGGATAAATCAGAGTATCCGATTAAGGCCGTAAGAGAAATTATACTAAATGCCCTTATACACCGGGATTACAGTGTGCATACGGATCGTTCTCCTGTACGATTGGTGATGTATGAAGATAGATTAGAACTAGAAAATCCAGGTGGGTTATACGGTAGAATAACTGTAGATGATTTAGGTAAGGCATCTGCTGATACAAGAAATCCTTATATGGCGGGGGCATTGGAGATTATGATTGATACAGAAAATCGTTTTTCTGGTATTCCAACAGTAAGAGCAGAACTTAGAAAGGCAGGCATGCCGGATCCTTTATTTATTGATAGACGAGGTGGGTTTAAGGTAATATTTTATAAAAAGACGGCTTCTAACAATACAGAAATTGATATGGAGCAAGATGTTTTAAATTACTGCATTACACCGCGTTCTAGGGAAGAACTTGCTCAGAAATTTGGGTTTGAAGCACCAACGTATTTTATTAAAAAGTATATTCACCCATTGATTAAAGATGGAAAAATAAAAATGACTTTACCAGATAAACCAAAAAGCAAGTTTCAAAAGTATTATTCAGATTAGCCATGCCTGTTATATTGCTATGAAGGCTTAAATTGCAACCATCGGTAACCATTGGTGCCTGTCACATAACTTTATAAATAAAATTGAAAGAAGGGTATTCACATGAACGTTTTTGATATTAAAACAGTTATTATGACTCCTCTGATTAAACTTATAATCAAACATCCTAAAATCATGAAGGCAAAAATATTTATGAAAGCAATGGTTTATTTTCCGGAAAAAATTAGTGAGTCATATGATGAAAAAATTCAAAAAAGCGAAATAGATTACATGGCTTCTATTTTAGATGGACTTGAATATGTAGATAATAAACCACAAAAGATAATAGATTTATGTACTGGTACAGGTATTGCAGCAATTTCAGCTGCGAAATATTTTCCAAAGGCATTTGTGGAAGGGATAGATCAAAGCTATGAAATGGTTAAAATATCAAAAGAGAAAGCTAAACGACAAAGAATAAAAAACTTAAATTTTAAAAAAGGAAATGCAGCTAATTTATTATATAAGGATAATGAATTTGACTTAGTAATTACGTCTAATGCTCCAATATATCTATCGGAAATATCAAGAGTATTAAAACAGGGAGGAGAGGTATTGGTTTCTTTTTCATTTAGCGGAAAAGCTTTTATAAAAGCTGAAAAGGAGATTGTTAAACTTATTGAAAAAAACGGTTTAACTTTAATAAAAATAAAAAATGTAAAAAAAGGAGTATTTATTCTTGGGCAAAAAAGAGAGTAATATATTAAAGATATTATTCATTGCCAATCGTAAGTTCACTGGAATCATCGGTGCCTGAAGTATAACATTATTTGAAATTAAAGAATAGAGATTATTTCAGAAAAATAGAAAAGGGGATGAAAAATTCCTTTTTTTACACCATAAAAATGAACAAATATTCGATAAACAAAAATCAATTCGGAATCTTTGTTGATAATCGAACAAACGTTTGATATAATGAAAGTATACTAATTAATTGGAGGCGGTCGAATGGGAAGAAAACCTGCAGTTGAATTCAGGGGAGGGGTATATCATATTGTTCAGAGAGGTAACAATAGGGAGTATATCTTTAAAAGAAGAGATGATAAGAAGATGTTGCTTGATGTATTTCTAAAGTATAAGGATGTCTTTGGGTATAAGATTTTAGGTTATGCAATAATGGACAATCACTACCATGTGATAATGAAGACTGACATGGAGTTAATCGGCAGTGTGATGCATAGGATCAACACGGAATTTGCCAAGACATACAACAGGATCAAAAAAAGGACAGGTCATGTATATGAAAAGAGGTATAAGGGCATTTTGGTCAAGGATGACAGTTACCTTTTGTCTCTTTTGAGGTATGTGCATCAGAATCCCGTAAAGGCAAAGATGTGCAAGTCGGTAGCTGACTGCCAGTGGAGCAGTGATTTAGTGTACCGCAGGAATGTTGGAGATGGGCTTGTAAGCATTGACTTCATACTTGATATGTTTGCAAGGGATAGGAAAAAGGCTTTGGTGGAGTATGCAAGGTTTATGGATGAGGATGATTTTGAAAGCAGTGAATTGTTTGAAGATGCAGCAGTAATAGGCAATGTTGAGCCTTTAAAGGTCTCTAAAACATTGGAGGAGGTTTCAAGAGAGTCAATGGATGAGATATTGAAATTAGTTTCTGTAAGCGAGGAGGATTTCAAAAGAATAAAGAGTGCTTCACGTGCCAGAAGATTGACACCACTGAAGATAAGATATATTGAGGAATGCTTGAAAAGGAATTACAGGATGGAAGATATAGGAAAAAACATAGGCATAAGCCAGGCGGCGGTATCAAAAATGCTGAATTGAGGAGGTTATCATGGCTACTATAGTAAAGAGTCTTTCCACCAAGGGTGTTGAAGGTTATGTGGTTGATGTTGAAACAAAGACAATAAGCGGACAGCCCATGATATCGATTGTAGGTCTGGGAGATACTGCAGTCAAGGAAGCAAGGGAAAGAGTTGAGGCTGCTATTCTTGATAGCAGGTTCATATTTCCCCAGATGAAGATTGTTGTCAATCTTGCTCCAAGCGATCTTAAGAAGAGTGGTTCTCATTTCGATCTTCCAATAGCATTAAGTCTTCTTATGGAAGCAAACCAGGTCAGGATTAAGAGAACGGAAGAGTTTGCCTTTATTGGGGAACTTTCACTAAATGCAAGGCTTAGAGGGTGTAATGGAGTATTGTCAATGGTAATAGCTGCTAGAGATTCAGGAATCGAGAGCATTATAGTGCCTTTGGATAATATAGAGGAAGCATCACTTATTAGGGGAATAAAGGTATATGGCTTTCAAGGACTTAGAGATGTTGTAGAATTTCTTGAAGGAAGCAAGGAGTATGTCAAATCTGAAGAATCAGTGGTTGAAGATGATTGTCAAAACCCTTTAAATATGGATTTTAGCGAGGTTCAAGGTCAGGAGCTTTTAGTGGAGTATATAGTTGCTGCAGCTGCTGGTGGGCACAATATGCTTATGATTGGTGCACCGGGATGTGGCAAATCAATGATTGCCAAAAGGATTCCAACAATATTGCCGAAAATGTCAGAGGAGGAATCTCTTGAGGTAACAAAGGTATATAGTGTGGCAGGTCTGTTGAAGGGAAATGACAGCCTGGTAAGATCAAGACCTTTTAGAGCTCCTCATCACAATGCGTCTACAAATTCACTTATAGGTGGAGGAAACAGGGCTACTCCGGGGGAAATATCACTGGCTCACAATGGAGTGCTCTTTCTTGATGAGATTGCGGAATTTAGCAAGAGAACTCTTGATGCATTAAGACAACCTATGGAAGACAAGGTCGTTACAGTATCAAGGGTAAGGGAAACAAATAGCTATCCTGCAAATTTCATGCTTGTTGCAGCTATGAATCCATGTCCTTGTGGATATTACGGTACGGACAGGTGTAGCTGCAGTGATTATGAGGTGCTTAAGTATAGACAGAGACTTTCAGGTCCGATTCTTGAAAGGATGGATATTCAGAAATATGTTCAGCCTGTTGATTTTATGGATCTGTCAAATTATACTTCAAACTTATCTTCATCAGAGTTAAGGGAAAGGGTGGAGTTTGCCAGGGATATCCAGAGAAAGAGATTTAAAGGTATGGAGGGTGTGAACTGCAATGCCCAGATGAGTCAGTCCCTGATTAAGGAGTTTTGCAGACTTGACAGTGAATGTAGCGATATTTTACAGAAGGTATACGACAGATATAAGTACAGTGCCAGGACATTTCATAAGTTTTTAAAGGTATCTAGAACATTTGCTGATCTTGAAGGTTCAAAAACCATAAGAAAGAAGGATGTTATGGCATCAGTTATGTCAAGGGACCTGGAGAAGGAAAAGATTAGCATGGCGGTGGTGTAATGGAATATTGGGTATGGCTTTCACAGTTGAGAGGTCTTGGCCCGGTTCTGCAGAAAAGGCTAATTGAATATTTTGAATCTCCTGAAGAGGTATATAATGCGGATTTGGATGAGATTATTAAAATAGAGGGTATTGGCAATATATTGGCTGAAACCATATGTTCTTCAAGGTCTCTGGAAAATGCCATGAAAATTCTTGATGATTTGAATAAATCAAACTCACACATACTAACGCTTATGGATGATAATTATCCTGAGTATGCTGCAAATGAACCTTATTCTCCATTGGTATTGTATTATAGAGGAATTATCAGAGATGAAATAAATGGAATAGGGATTGTTGGATCTAGAAGGTGTAGTCAGTATGGAAAGAGAGCAGCCTTTGAAGCAGGGGAATATATTGGAAGAAAAGGGTATGCAGTTATAAGTGGAATGGCAAAAGGGATTGACGGGTATGCACATACTGGCTGTATTAAATCCAGTGGATATACCATTGCATTTTTTGGTACTGCAATAGATCTATGTTATCCGAGAGAGCATAATGAATTGATGGATAGAATAATTGATAATGGTGCTGTAATGTCTGAGTATCCTCCGGGAACTAAAGGAAGAGCTGAATATTTTGCAAGAAGAAATTATCTTATTAGCAGCTGGAGTAAAAAACTTCTGATTGTAGAGGCTTCGGAAAGAAGTGGTGCGCTTATTACTGCTGACATTGCCAAGAAGCAGGGAAAAGAAGTGTTTGCATTACCGTCATCAATTTATAGTAAGACTGGAGTTGGTACAAACAGGCTAATCGAAGAAGGGGCAAGGATATATACAGGTCATGGATGCATTGTGGATAAGATAGAGGGAGTTGCTACTAAAGAGAGTATTACTGGGGATAAAAAAGTGCCAATATCAGATTTAACTCAAACCGAGATTAAGATACTTAATGCTATTGGGGACAAAAGATTGTTTATCCAACAGATATCAGAAGCAGTGGGAATTAATCAGCTTGATCTTTCACAGCATCTTGCAGAGCTTGAGCTTAGAGGGGTGCTTAATTGTTTGTCGGGAAGGTATTGGAAGTAGATTGGACTGATTCCTTTCAAATAAGTTAAAATGAGCAACCGCTTGAGTGATATGTATCAGTTCAAAGCGATGGCTCATTTTGTTTTATTGTAGACTTAAAATTTCTTTTGCTTCTTCTACGGTAGCTATTTTTCTGCCTATTGAGTTTGCAATATTAACAACTCTCTCAACTAACATCTCGGTTGTTGCAAGAATTCCTTTTTCATACTGCAAGCAGTCTTCCAGTCCAGTCCAGTCCTTAAGATTATCGGTGACTGTCAAATGACTATGATTCGTTATATTGATGAGATAAAGAGTGGTACAAAATGTGGGTTTTGTCACAATATATATTTAGATATTTAAGGTGCTGTGAGGCATCTTGACTTCAAGATAAATAATGAACAATAAGTCAATAATGGACAACGCTGATTTAATGGATTTCAAAATTAAATGATATCTGGCTATTAAATCGCATCGTCATTTTTGTTCGTATATGATAAGACGAATACGAACGAAAATGACAATGTAATAGGAACAAAATAAGGAACGAATGGCAGAAATAACGAACAAATAAGGAACGGATTGGTATGAAATAAGGAACAAGTATGGTACAATATTTATATCATGATAGGAGGTGAAGTATGTTTGAACCTAAATTTACGTATACAAACGATATTGTTAATGATTTAATTTAT
>JAUVAG010000200.1 GCA_030591825.1 Dethiosulfatibacter sp. | reverse complement strand
CATGAAAAAACTCGATATTTTACTGATTATTTATATATTTTTTAAAAAATAAATAGATGAAAACAAAATAAATCGTTATTTTTTTATCATTTATATAATTCAAATAGGAATCATATATCTGTCACAAGTCAAAATTCCACAGTATAGTAGATACAAAAAAAGACCTATCTCAATTAGATAAATCTTTATATATGGATGCTAAAATCCATCCTATTACCCTATGAAGTTTATATATTCCATTTAATATGTAATCAAATCGCTGTTTTTTATGTCCGTTACAAACATGTATCCAGGACCATGGGTTATTGCAAATGGTATTTTACTCTGTCTCAATGCATTTTGTGGTGTAACTCCACAGGCCCAGAATACAGGAACTTCGTCCTCTTCTATTCCCACAAAATCACCATAGTCCGGTTTTGTTATATCTTCTATTCCTATTTCGCCAGGATTTCCAATATGCACTGGAGCACCGTGAACCTGTGAGAATCTCGATGTTATCATTACAGCTTTAGTAACATCCTTTGATTTTATAGGTCTCATTGAAACAACAGTATTACCGCTGAAAACTCCACTGTCCTCCAGTTTTATATTTGTATCATACATGGCAACATTGGCTTGTTTCTCCATATGTGGTATTTTTATTCCTTCATTGACCAGCTCTGATTCAAAGGTGAAGCTACAGCCTATAATAAAGGATACAAGGTCATCCCTGTGGTATTTATCAACATTGTCCACATTGGAAACAAGTACGCCGTCATTATATATGTTGTAGTTTCCTATATCCGTATAAATATTCGAACCTTTTGCAATTTTCTCCAAATATTTTTCACCTGGATCCGATACATAAAGAAGAGGGCAGGGCTTTGGATTTCTATATGCAAAGAGCAAAAAGTCGTAGGCATATTCCTTTGGCAGAATAACCAGATTTGCCTGGGCATATCCTGAAGCCACTCCTGATGTAGGCATCATGAATTCCCTGTTTCTTATAAGTTTTCTTATGGTTTCAGGTACTGCTTTCGAATAATCCATCCTATACCTCCACAACTTTTACATTGAATGATTTATTGTTGAAGCCAAGGTTGAATCTCCTTACTTCATTAATTTTGTAGTATCCATAATCCAGACTGTTTTTCCATTCTTTAATGGTACTGTTGACTTTTTTCCATGCAGCTATTGCATGGTCAACTGTTACTGCTTCAAACTCAACAGTTTCCTGAGGCTTTTTCTGTGAAAGAAGAGGAAGGTCCGCTTGAATCACCTGTCCAATCTTCGTATATCCTCCTGTCGTCTGCCTGTCTGCCATCATTACAATTGGCTGACCATTTCCGGGAATCTGAATTGAACCGAAATTTATACCACCTGATATGATGTCGCCGTCTGTAGCATGCTCTACTGCATCTCCTGAAAATCTGTAGCCCATTCTGTCTGAGTCGTTTTGTATTGTATAGATTGAATTCAAGAAGGTATCTACACCCTTTTCAGTAAACCTGTCCTTTTCATTTCCATATGAGAATCTTATCTTTCTTGGAGAATAGATCATGTCAATAATTTCCAGGCTTACCTCGGGTGTTTTTGACATGGACACTTCAAGCTGTGGATAAGACAACAAATCTCCATCCATAAGTTTTCTTCCCTCATGTCCTCCAATAGCTGCCCTCAGAAAGGTTGAGCTGCTGCCCATGATATTGTCAACTACCAAGCCGCCTCTAACAGACATGTATGCAAGCTTGTTGGTCGTGGAAAAGCTGCTTTCCAGCACATCTCCCCTATTCACAAAGAGTGTTCTGTTTATATTTACTCTGCAGCCGTTTATCTTGAAATCCATATCCGATCCAGTCAATGCTATTAAGCTGTCGGACTCAAACAGGATTTTGTCTCCCTTTATAGTCATTTCTATACAAGTCATATTTTCATCATTGCCTACAAGAATATTGGCAAGCTTAAAAGATATCTGGTCCATGGCTCCTGATACGGATATACCTTTCGCTTGGTGCCCAAACCGTCCCCGGTCCTGAATTGTTGAAAACATTCCAGCTTTCAATATTTTCATACTACCCATTTTGCACCTCCAGGCTTTTTTCGATTCTTTCATATTCTTCTGCCGATATGCTTTTGTATTTGATATATTGTCCTGCTTCAATCATTACAGGATTGTCTCTGTAAGGATCAAAGAGTTTCAAAGGAGTTCTTCCTATTATCTGCCATCCTCCAGGACTGGCTATAGGGTATACGCCTGTCTGGGAACCTGCAATTCCAACAGAACCAGCAGGAATCTTACTTCTCGGCTCCTTCTTCCTGGGAGTTGCCAGAGATTCGTCCATTCCTCCAAGATATGGAAAGCCCGGTGTGAATCCTATCATATAAACAAGATATTCAGGTTCTGTATGCTTTCTTATGAGTTCCTCTTTTGTTATATTGTGTATTTCGCATACATCATCCATATCAAGTCCGTAAGGCTCTTCATAGCATACAGGAATCTCCACTATCTCCCTGTCCTCAGTCCCTGATTTCTCAATTCCTGAAACAAGGCCGGATATCTTTTCACAAAGTTCTGAAGGGTCTACTTCTAGACAGTCATAGCCTATTATTATATTGTGGTATGCAGGGATTATATCTACTATTTGATCACTCAAACTGTTTTTAATCTCCTTGACAACAGAACGAATATTATTATTTATTTCTTCGCTGATAGATGGAGGATATTCAATTATTATGGAACTGTCGCTTATAACCATTATTTTCGATTTCATTTCATCACCTTCTAAGCGCTTATTATAAATCCTAGATTTTCAAGCCTGTCTTTTAATGTACTAACAAAGCTTAATGCTTCATCATTGTCTCCATGAACACATACGGTGTCAGCCTTAATTTTTACAATTTTGCCGCTGATACTTTCAACTTCACCCTGCTGTATCATTGCTGCAATCCTGTCTGCACAGGTTTCAGCACCTTTTACAAATGCTCCAGGCTGGCTTCTTGGCACCAGTACTCCTTCATCGGTATATCCCCTGTCTGCAAATACTTCATTTTTAAACTTCAAGCCCATTGCTGCAGCGGCCTTTTCCGTCTCTGAATTGGGAAGTCCGAAAAGGATCAGCTCAGGATCAATTGATTTTACCGCCCCAACAATGGCCTCTGAAAGCTTTGCATCCTTTGCAGCCATATTGTAGAGTGCTCCATGGGGTTTTACATGGTTAAGTCTGCCGCCTCGTCCTTCCACAAAGGCCTTTAATGCTCCCACCTGATAGACAACGTAGTTTCGAGCTTCCTCTTCCGTAATGTTCATGATTCTTCTTCCGAAACCCATCAGGTCGGGCATTCCCGGATGGGCGCCTATTTTAACATTGTTTTCAAGTGCCATTTCAACGGTTCTGTCCATTACCATTGGATCCCCTGCATGGAATCCGCAGGCAATGTTTACTGAAGACACAAATTTCAGTATTTCACTATCCATTCCAAGTTTATATGCACCAAAGCTTTCACCAAGATCGCTGTTCAAATCTATTTTCATTTTTCACCTCTCAAAATATTGTCATGCATATCAAATATGCTTCAATTTCATTTAATCAATAACTCATTATACTTCAATTTTCTAAACATTTACAACCTAAGTGAGTTAATCAGACAAGTCAAAGCAGAATGCCAATGGTTCAAGGACTTACGCATACTTAACTAACCTTAGCTATAAAGAAAGAGGTGGATTCAAGTCCACCTCCAGTCTGTCATTTACATCAATCCAAATACTTTGGCAAGACTCTTGAGTCCAAGACCTATTGCTACTATAACAACCATAAATCCAAGAATATTTGATGTCTTAGAGTTTACATATTCCTTAAGCCTTGACTTGTTGTTCATTACGTAAAGAAGGAATATTGCAACTATTGGAAGCATGATTCCATTGGCAGCCTGAGCAAATATTATTGCACTTAGAGGCTTAAGTCCCACAGCTGAGAATACGATTCCTATTAAGAGTACAACCATCCAGATTGCTCTAAACTTCTTGTCCTTCATGTCTTTTTCCCATCCCAGTGCCCCTGCTGTTGCAT
>JAUVAG010000233.1 GCA_030591825.1 Dethiosulfatibacter sp. | reverse complement strand
GGAGGGATTCGAACCCTCGGTACCCGGTTAGGATACACACGCTTTCCAGGCGAGCACCTTCAGCCGCTCGGTCACCTTTCCACATTAAAATTTCAGTAGCTTTAACATTATACATAATATGAACTACTCTGTCAATCAAGATAGCTCATTTTCTTACATATTAATTTTATTTAACTTTCTAAGGTAGTATGTCACAATGGTTATTGCCAATAATGAATATTTTTCGATATGTTTTTGTAATAATTATAATATCTTTTGACTTTATAACTTAAAATATATATAATTAAATTACCAATACATAGGAGGTTTTGATATGGCTATTACAAAAGATATGTTTATAGGACAATTACTCCAGGATAAACCTGAAGCTGCTGAAATTTTGTTCCAGTACGGAATGGGATGCATCGGATGCCCTTCATCTCAGATGGAGACACTAGAGCAGGCTGCTGCAGTTCATGGTATAGATTTGGAAGAACTATTAAAGAGTCTTAACGAAGGTTAAAAATTAAAGCTCCGGATTTCCGGAGCTTTTTTTATTTATTAATCTCTCTGACAAAGCTCTATTAAAACTCCGTTTGTGCTCTTTGGATGACAGAAAGCAATTTTAGCTCCGCCTGCTCCGTACCTTGGCTTCTCATCAATCATTCTAACGCCTTTAGCTTTCATTTCAGCTATGGCTACTTCGATATCTTCAACTTTATATGCTATGTGCTGTACGCCTTCACCCTTCTTGTCTATATATCGTGCTATAGGACCTTCAGGATCTGTTGACTCAAGAAGTTCAATCTCAGTATCTCCTATTGGAAGAAATGCAACCTTTACATGTTGTTCTTCAACAATCTCTGTACCCGCAAGATCCATTCCCATTACATCTTGATAAAACTTAAGTGATTCTTCAAGATTTTTTACTGCTACACCTATATGGTCTACTTTTTTTACCATTTTAGTTCTCCTTAGATTTTATAAATATTCAACCTGTTATATGATTTTCTTAAGAAGAAGATCCCTTTCCGTGAAAGGATCGGTCTCCTTGTTCAAAAGCTTATTTGATGCATTTTCTATTTCACCATTGTTATCGGATTCCCTGAGGACAACTTTTCTCAATTCTTCTTCAACAAGCTCTACAAGCTCTCTCTTCAAGTTGAGTTTTCTTCTCTCCTCCAAAATTCCTTCAACTTTCATATAGGAATACTGCTTTTCGATTTCATGGTACAGCTTGTCAATATTTTCATTCTTACTGGCTGTAACCATTACTACTGGAGGTCTTCTTCCCATATTCTGATCAAGGTCAAGCATCATGTTGATTTCAGTTGCAGTTCTTTGGGCTCCAAAAAGGTCGCTTTTGTTTACAGCAAAGATATCACCTATTTCCATGATTCCCGCCTTGATTGACTGTATATCGTCTCCAAGTCCAGGCACCATAACCATTACCACTGTGTCGGCAGCCTTTACTATGTCAACTTCTGACTGGCCTACTCCAACGGTCTCGATAATAATATAGTCGCATCCAAATGCATCAAGTATTTTCATTGCATTCCTTGTAGCCTTTGCAAGTCCACCAAGATATCCTCTTGTACCCATGCTTCTTATGAATACTCCCGGATCAAGGGCATGGTCATTCATGCGGATTCTGTCCCCAAGAATGGCTCCACCTGTATAGGGACTTGTAGGGTCAACTGCAATTATGCCTACCGTTTTGTCCTGCTTTCTTAAAAGCTTAACCAATTTATCGGTAAGGGTACTTTTGCCAGCTCCCGGAGGTCCAGTGATTCCTATAATATGCGCATTTCCAGTATGCTTGTATATTTTTCTGATTACTTCTTCCGATTCTTTAGCATTGTTTTCAACTATGGAGATGAGGCGGGCACAGGCCCGCTTATCTCCATTTAGCATTCTTTCAATTAATTCCATTAAATATCATCGCCTTTAATGTTTACTTTTTATTATAATGATATTAAACTGCAAAAGAAAGTTTCGTAATTCTTCATACAATATGAAGTATCCAGTTAAATCATCTAGATACTTCATATTGCCTTCAGTAACTCAACTATGTTCTTTTGGCATTTAATTTATTTTACGTTTTCTTTTATAAATTTAACTGTATCAGTAGTCGGTGTTCCAGGTGTGAATATTGCTGCAATTCCACCTTCCAAAAGTGCCGGTATATCGTCTTCCGGAATAACTCCTCCGCCGATTACAAGGATATCTTCTGCATTTTGTTCCTTAAGAAGTTTTATAATCTTAGGGAAAAGGTGATTATGAGCTCCTGAAAGGATACTCATTCCTATAACGTCAACATCTTCCTGGATTGCTGCTGCTACTATTTGTTCTGGTGTTTGTCTTAATCCTGTATATATTACTTCCATACCCGCATCTCTGAGAGCTCTTGCTATCATTTTCGCTCCCCTGTCGTGTCCGTCAAGACCAGGTTTAGCTACTAATACTCTGATTGGTTTACTCATTGTTATTTCCTCCTAATACTCAATCTATGATATTAAATCATTACAATTGGTTGTTTTATGCGCATAAGCAAGTTTCACAATTATTTATACAATCTAGAGTGTTCAGTTGAATCATCCAAACACTATATTTTGCATAAATAAGTTCAACTATATCCTTTTGACGCTTAAAACTGTTTAAAGCATTACGCTTTGCTCATATTCGCCAAATACTTCTCTCATAACTCCGCAGATTTCTCCAAGAGTTGCATATTCCTTAACTGCTTCAAGAACCAAAGGCATTACATTATCAGTTCCCTCACAAGCCACTTTAAGGGCTGCAAGCTTCTCTGCAACAGCTTCATTGTTTCTTCCCGCTTTAAGTTCAACAAGTTTCTTCTTCTGCATTTCACCAACTATAGGATCAACTTTAAGAAGTCCCTTAGGTGATTCCTCTTCAATCTTGAATTTATTCATCCCAACAACTATAATCTCTCCTGCTTCAACTTCCATTTGGTACTTGTAAGCAGCATCAGTTATTTCCATCTGAATGTATCCTGCATCTATGGCTCTTGGAGCACCACCGAGCTCATCAATCTTAGTGATGTATTCCATTGCTTTATCTTCGATTTCTTTTGTCTTTGCTTCGACGTAGTATGAACCAGCCAAAGGATCAACAGTGTTTGTAACTCCACTTTCGTGAGCAACAATCTGCTGAGTTCTAAGTGCAACTCTAACTGAATCTTCATTTGGAAGAGCAAGAGCCTCATCCTTTGAGTTAGTGTGTAATGATTGAGTACCGCCTAGTACTGCTGCAAGTGTCTGAATTGCAACCCTTACTATATTGTTTTCAGGCTGTTGTGCAGTAAGTGTAGATCCGCCAGTTTGAGTATGGAACTTAAGCATCATTGATTTAGGATTTTTAGCTCCAAATCTTTCTTTCATTATCTTAGCCCAAAGTCTTCTTGCCGCTCTATATTTGGAAACTTCTTCTAGAAGGTCATTGTGAGCATTGAAGAAGAATGAAAGTCTTGGTGCAAATGTATCAACATCAAGTCCTGCTTTTATTGCAGCTTCAACATATGCGATACCGTCAGCAATTGTGAATCCTACTTCCTGTGCTGCTGTAGAACCTGCTTCTCTTATATGGTATCCAGAAATACTGATTGTAATCCATTGTGGAACGCTTTGTGAACAATACTCGAATAAATTTGTT
>JAUVAG010000301.1 GCA_030591825.1 Dethiosulfatibacter sp. | reverse complement strand
TTTATAACTATAGCGCCTTCTTTACTCAATCCACTTGTTACTGCAACTGACTCAAGAAGAGTTTCGTCTACAACTACTACGAATTCAGGATCATATATATTTGAATGAACTCTTATCTTCTTTTCACCAATTCTATTATAAGCTGTAATTGTAGCACCCATTCTCTCTGGACCGTACTCGGGAAATCCCTGAACATATTTACCTGTATTAAAGGCAACGTCGGCTAGAAGAAGTGAAGCAGTCTTTGCACCTTGACCGCCACGGCCGTGCCATCTTATCTCTGTTATTTTTGACATTAATATCCTCCTTGACATAAATTGATTTTTACTATGTATATTACTATTACAAGAACCGTGCCAACTTTAAAAACGTTGAAATTCAGCAAATCACTTGAAAAATATTGTTGTAAATGTTAGAATAAAACGAAAGAATGTTATAATAAACGTTAGAAAAGAGGTGTTTTATGCTTAAGTATGAGGATTTGTATTCTGATAAGCTGTTTGAGAGGATAATTGACAGGAGTAATGATGGAATAAATGTTGTTGATGAAAAGGGAATACTTATATATTTAAATCAGATATCGGCTGACTATTCAAACAATATGGCAGAAGATATGGTGGGAAAGCATATTTCGGAATTTTATCCTGATGCAGTTTTGCTTAAGGTTCTTGAAAACAAGCATGCCTTCCTTGATAAGAAGATACACTATGTTGGTACTAAGAAATATGTGGTAAGTTCATATCCTATATATGTAGGGAATGAATTCAAGGGAGCTTTTTCCGTCTTCAAGGACATTCAGGAAATGGATGATCTGAACAGGAAGGTGAAATATCTTGAACTCCATTTGTCCCTGAACAGGCCTGAAGACAAGTTCTCTTCTGTAATAGGAAATTCGGGAAGTTTGAAGGATGTTCTTGTGAAGGCAAAAAGGACGGTAGGATCTCTTGCGGGACCTAGGCACTCCATAATAATAGGGGAGTCCGGAACTGGAAAGACTATGATTGCCAATCTAATATTCAAGTATGCAAAGGAAGTTGGAGTAATAGATAATGATGCACCATTTATAGAAATCAACTGTGGACAATTTACGAATACCGACATAGCTGCCATGGAGATTTTCGGTAGTGAGGAAGGAGCATATACAGGATCCAAGCAGAAAAAGGGACTTTTTGAACAGGCAAACGGAGGTATTCTCTTCCTTGATGAGGCCCATGCATTGGATAATTACCAGACCATGCTCCTAAAGGCTGTGGAATCCGGACGCATAAGAAGGATAGGTGGAAGCAGGGAGATACCAGTTGATGTTATAATTATTGCTGCATCTACAAAAAATCTCAAGGATGAAATGCTTCCAGAGTTATATCAAAGACTGGCCCAATACGAGCTTTATATACCTTCCCTTAAGGAAAGAAGTATAGAGGAAAGAAAAAATCTCTTCAACCATTTTATAGAAAAGTATATTAATGTGGTAGAGGAGCTTCATGGTCTCAGATATAATGTTGTTTTTACCAAGGATGCGGAAGCTGCTATTCTAAACGCCAACTATCCAAGAAATATAAGACAGTTCAGGGATGTTGTGAATTTCAGTATAGATGCTGCAGCTCCACTTATATCAGATATAGGTGATGAGAAGGAGATAAACACTGTAATAGATATGGAGCATCTCCCTTTTGAAATTGGGGAGGAAACGTCATCAATAGTGATATCAAAACGAAAAGATATAATTGACGGTCATGCGAAGGATTTGATAAAGGGATACAGGGATGCAGGCTATGGTCCGAGGAAGATATCCAAGATGCTCTCTGAGGAAGGCTATGATATAGAATACTATAAGGTGGCTTATTATTTGAAGAAGTGAGGAAATACTGCTCTTTTTTGAATTAGGAATTACAAGTCCAAGCCGATAATTATGAAGATAGGAAGGTGGCAAATTGAAAAAAATGATATACAAGTCATTTAAGATAGTATTGGGAGTTGTTGCATCTATATTCATAGCGGAGCTGTTTGGCTTGAAATACAGTTCGACTGCTGGTATCATTTGCCTCATAAGTATATTTGAGACCAGAAAACAGACCTATCAGATAGGATTAAAAAGAATCGGAGTTTCTTTTTTTGCCATAGTATTGTCTGCTGCTCTTTACCGCTTCGCAGGTCACAATCTTTATGTGTTGGGATTATTCCTCGCAATTTATGTTCCTCTTCTCACACTTCTAAAGAACACAGAGAATCTGGTCGTTGGAACAGTACTTGCCAGCCATATTTACAGTTTCGAATCTGCCGGACTGGATATAATTATTAATGAAATGGCTCTTGTACTTGTAGGTATTTCAGCGGCATGGGTCATGAGTATTTACATGCTAGATATGAAAAGGGACATAGTAAAAGCTCAGAAGGATACCGAGGAGATACTCAGAAAAATTCTTAGAAATATTAAAGGGCAGCTTCTTAACCAATGCACTTGTGAAGAACAGAGTGACCTTCTTGAAAAGCTTGATGAAACTATATCCTCGGGAATGAATGCTTCAATAGACAACAACAACAACTACATATTGAAGGACAATAGCTATTTCATTAGGTATTTTCAGATGAGAAGACAGCAGTACCAGGTTTTGTTCCATATGAATAAATATCTGAAAGACATATATGTTACTGTTGAAGAAGCCTACAAGCTCTGCGAATTCACAGAACAACTCGCAATGAATCTGGAGGAATTCAATACAGGAAATGAATTGATGACGAAAGCGGGGGAACTTGAAGAGTATTACAAAATATCCCAGCTTCCAAAAACCAGGGAAGAATTTGAAAACAGGTCGGTTCTGTTCAGGTATTTCAATGATATCGTCTATTTCATTGAAATTAAACAACAGTTTTCGGGTTTTAAAGAGAGCTTGTAAAATAGATATTCAAGAAATTGAAGAGTTCAACAACAAACCCCTAGGAAAATCGCGAGATTTTTCCTAGCCTAACTTCCCTGTAAAATCACTAAAAAACAGTGATTTTATTA
>JAUVAG010000299.1 GCA_030591825.1 Dethiosulfatibacter sp. | reverse complement strand
TATTTGCAGAATTTATTTTATTGTCGCCTTATTCTTCTGGATTCTTCTCGGGTTCATATGGTTTATCTGATTTGAATTCTGAAAGGTGTTTTAATCTTCTACCGACGTTTAAATACTTTTTCGTTCCAACTATTGTAATGTATAAGCCAAGTGGTATGAAAAAGTAGCCGAAAAATTGAACAATATGTGTTTCGGAAAACTTTATGAAAGATGCACCGGAAACTATCAAACTAAGGGCTGTTCTTATATAGGCAAGAAAGGTTCTTTCGTTTGCAAGTACAGTCCTGTCCGTTGCAAGGTGGTCTCTTAATATCATGTCGTCTCTATTGTAACAGATATATTTTTTCAATTTATCGCTCCTTTATTCTACCATTTTTAATAACAGTCAATATATCATATATGCAATATAGAGTCAAGCAGGACACAGCGACTATGTCGCGTTAGACACGTAAGTGGATAGTGTCGCCGTTGAAAGTTAACCAATAAAATAAAATCACAACGGGTCAAGTGATTTGTAAATAAAAACTTTCACAGGCAAGGACACAGCGACTATGTCGCGTTAGACACGTAAGTGGATAGTGTCGCCGCAGAAAGTTTACCTTTAGAATAAAATCACAACGGTTCAAGTGATTTGTAAATAAGAGCTTTCATAGGCATAAATGAAGGTAAAACAGGATTATCACTTGATTATAACGATAATTTTGATATAATAATAAAGATACGAAAAAGGGTGGTGCTATATGTCACATCAGGCTATTTACAGAAAATATAGACCAAAGACTTTTGACGAGGTTGTAGGTCAGGACCATGTAACGGAAACACTCAAAAATCAAATAATGAGAAATTCAACCGCCCATGCATATCTGTTTTCCGGTATCAGGGGAACAGGAAAGACTTCTACGGCAAAGATATTTGCAAGAGCTGTCAACTGTACAAATAATACAGACGGAAACCCTTGTAATGAATGCGATGCGTGCCTTGGCATACTTTCTGAAAGGAACATGGATGTAATAGAGATGGATGCCGCTTCAAACAATAGTGTTGAGGACATCAGAGATCTCAGGGAGAAGGTCAAGTTTCTTCCATCCCAAAGTAAGTTCAAGGTGTATATAATCGACGAGGTTCACATGCTTTCGAAGGGAGCATTCAATGCACTTCTTAAGACACTAGAAGAGCCTCCTGAACATCTTCTCTTCATACTGGCTACTACGGAGCCCCAGAAGATACCTGCCACCATACTGTCGAGATGTCAGAGATTTGACCTTAAGAGAATATCGGTAAAGGACATGATGGCAAATATGAATACCATATGTAGTGACTTAGGCATTGAAGCTGAGGAAAATGCACTAAGGATGATTGCAAACAGCTCGGAGGGAGCTCTTAGGGATGCACTTTCAATTCTGGACAGATGTCTTGTATACAGCGTTGACAAAATCACCTATGAGGATGTAATAATGCTTCTTGGAACTGTAAATTACAATACAATCATAAGATTTACTGATATACTTATAGATAAGGACATCAAGGAGCTTCTTATGGTTCTTGATGAAATACTTTCCCAAGGAAAGGAAATAACATTGTTTTTAGAAGGTCTCATTGAGCATTTAAGAAATCTTTTGATATTGAAATCCGTCAAAGATGGTCAGAGTTTTGTAAACACCGGCGAAGATGCAATCAAGCTCATGAAGAATCAAAGTTTGAAGCTTACTGTCGATGACAATATTAGATATATAGAGGAGTTGTCTGAAACTCTTGCACTGTGCAAAAGGGCTGTAAACAGCAGAATACTACTTGAAACCAGACTCATCAAGTTGTTAAGTGTAAGAACTGTAGCAGTTGAAACAGTCTACATAGAAAAACCAGTATCAGTATCAGAATCGGCACCGAAGCAGACTGTGAAAACAGAGACATCTCATAAAGATGAAGTATTACAAACTTCAAATGAAGCAGGTAATGAAGCAGTTTCCGAGGTCATAGCAGAGGATGACGGTGAAATCCTAAGACAGATACAGGACAACTGGGATCTCATTCTCCAGACTGTTAAGAAACGCAAGATAAGCTTGAATGCAATAGTCAAGGAATCTCAGCCCCACCGGGTTGTAAAGGGAGAAGTGATTTTAAGATTTGCTGAACAATATACTTTTCATTTAAACAGGGCAAATGCTAAGGAAAGCATAGAGTTCATGGAGCAGGTCTTCAAAAATATATTGAAAAAAGATTTGAAAGTAAGATTCATAATTGAAGACTCAAAAAAAAAAGAGTCTGATGAGGAAATAAGAGAAAAAATTAATGAAAAAGCTTTTGAATTGTTTGGAAAAGAGAAAGTAAAAATTATCGATTAGGAGGCTATTATGGCTAAAGGAAGAAAAATGCCTGGAGGAACGGGCGGAAATATGAACAATATGATGAAACAGGTACAAAAAATGCAAAAGCAAATGGGTGAGGTTCAAGCGGAACTTGAAACAAGGGAAGTTGAAGCGACTGCCGGTGGTGGAGCAATAAAGGCTGTAGTGAACGGAAAGAAGGAGCTTCTAAATATAGAAATCCAACCCGAAGTTGTAGATCCTGATGATATTGAAATGCTTCAAGACCTTATTATTGCTGCTGTAAACGAGGCTATAAAGAAAGCAGATGAAATGATGGAAAAGGAAATGGGAAAGATTACTGGAGGAATGAATATTCCAGGAATGTTCTAGTAGGGGTTTAATATGGAACAATATGCGGCTCCCATAAATCAGCTTATTGAGGAAATGTCCAAACTGCCGGGAATAGGCAGGAAGACTGCTCAAAGGCTTGCATTCCACATACTTGAGATGAAGGGCGACGATGTAGTGAAACTTGCCCAGTCCATTGTGGATGCCAAGAAGTATATAAAATTTTGTTCAGTCTGCGGAAATATGACGGACAAGGAACTTTGCAATATCTGCAGCAATGTAAAAAGAGATGATTCAATTATTTGTGTTTTAGAGGATTCAAGAGATGTTGCTGCAATGGAGAGGACCAAGGAGTTC
>JAUVAG010000151.1 GCA_030591825.1 Dethiosulfatibacter sp. | reverse complement strand
GGATTAGTAGGTGAATCAGGTTCAGGAAAAACCACTTTAGGAAGAATAATACTTCGTTTGATTGAACCTACTTCCGGTTCCATTTTCTATAACGGAAAAGAGATAAGTAAAATTAAAAAGATAGATAAAAATCTGCGAAAGAAAATGCAAATCGTTTTTCAGGATCCTTACTCCTCTTTACATCCAAGAAAAAAGATAAAGGATATTATAGGCAGTGGATTAAAGACTCATCATATGGTTAAAAATGAAGAGGAATTGATTGGAAAAATCGAAAGTTTTTTAAATTTAGTAGGTATGGGCAAAGAGCACCTCTATCGTTATCCTCATGAACTTTCAGGAGGACAGAAGCAAAGAGTTGGCATTGCAAGAGCATTATCTCTAAATCCCAAGTTTATTGTCTGCGATGAAGCTGTTTCAGCTCTTGATGTTTCTGTTCAAGCTCAGGTAATAAATCTTCTATCGGATTTAAAAAAGGAATTTGGACTTACATATCTGTTCATATCGCATAATCTAAATGTTGTGTATCAAATAAGTGACAGAGTCGCAGTCATGTATCTGGGAAAAATTATGGAGATTGCATCGTACAAAGATCTGTACGAAAATTCCATGCATCCATATACGGTTGCCTTATTGTCATCAATTCCACAGATTGATGCCGAGGACCAAGGGAATAAAATACTACTATCAGGAGAAGTTCCCAATCCGGCAGAACCGCCAAAAGGTTGTAAATTTCATACTCGATGTTCCAAAGCCATTGAAAAATGCCACATTGAAGCTCCCCAGCTCATAGAGGTGAGGAAAGACCATTTTGTAGCATGTCATTTGGCTAAATAACATATAAATTAAGGGAGGATACATTAATGAAAAGAAATCTAAGAATGATGATGTTGTTGTTGCTTGTTTTAATGCTTGCTTTTACAGGTTGTTCAAAACCTGCTGAAACGCCTAGTGAAACAGACCAGCCATCAGAAACACCAGAAACACCAGAGGAACCAGAAGAAAGTGTTTTAGTAATAGCGGTAGAGCCGGATTACTTTACATTTGACCCGGGATATGCATATGAACTGTATGCACCTATGATTATTGGGGTGACTTATGATAATCTTTATGAGATTATACCGGAATCTGATTATCCAGTACCACAACTTGCAAGTGGATATGAAGTTTCAGAAGACGGGTTGATATATACATTTACAATTAATCCGGATGCTGTATTTGCAAGTGGAAACGATGTAACAGCAAATGACGTAAAATTCAGTTTTGAACGTGCAATGAATCTGCAGTCTAATGCTTCGGCACTATTGGCTGATGCAGATGGTCAAGGAGTTGTAAGCATTGAAGCTCCTGATGAGGATACCGTTGTTATTACCTTGTCAAAACCAGATTCATCTTTTATATCAAAAACCACTTCTACATCTTACGCTGTACTTGATAGTGCAATAGTTATAGCTAATGGTGGAGTTAGTGATGTATCTGCACCTTCTGAAGATGCTGCACAGGATTATCTTAATAATCAATCAGCTGGCTCTGGTCCATATATAATGGAAAGCTTTGATCCGGATAATAGTCTGATTCTTGTTAAAAATGAAAATTATTGGGGAGAGGCTCCTTCCTATGACAAAATCATAGTTCAGGACATGCCAGATGCAAACTCACAATTGATTTCAGTTCAGCAAGGAGATGTTGATATTGCATTCAATCTTAGTGCGGACCAGATAGCTAGTGTTTCATCTGATTCTAACGTACAGGTAATACCTAATGCTACTATGACAATGGGATTCTTGTTGATGCATAATGACCCTGAAATAGGACAACAGGTTTCAGATCCGTATGTACAAAAGGCTGTTCGTGCGGCTGTAGACTATGAAGGTCTTCAGATGATTATAGGCGAAGGAACAATAACTCCTGCTTCATTTATCCAGTATGGATTCCTTGGTGCATTAGATCCAATTGATGTTTCTACAGCAAGAGATTTGGACAAAGCAAAGGCCTTCTTGGCAGAGTCTCCATATCCTGATGGATTTGAAATTGACTTTCCAGTCAGTAATCTTGCTCCTGAAGGAATTCCGTTGACACTTATTGCTGAAAAGGTGAAAGCAGACCTTGAAGAAATTGGTATCGTAATAAACATTATTCCTCAAGAATGGGGTGGTGGATATGGTGATGCATATCGTAACGGTACATTAGGATTTACTGTTATGTACTGGGGACCTGACTACTTTGATCCAAACAATCAATTGGCATTTTTACCAGGACAATTTGTAGGACACAGAGCTGGTTGGACTGCTGATATGAATCCTGAGTTGGCAGCTATGTATGACAAAATTGTACAAGAGCCAGATGATGCGAAACGTGCCTCTCTATTGGGAGAAGTACAAGAAATTACTACAGTTGAATCTCCATTTGTAGTTTATGCTCAATATCCTAAGTATATTGTTGCATCAGATAAGTTGCAAAATGTTGAGTATTCAAATGTATACAGACTTGATTTGGTAGCGGTCAAAACTAAGTAGTTTATTTAGTATTATTCAAAGAATTATTATTTTCAGAGAAATTGTAAGGATGTCTAAATCCGGGTATGTAAATACTTCATATCCGGGTGAAGTCATTCGATTAATATAAAAATTTTGCAAATGCAGGAGGAGGTTTTAAATTAAATATGTTGAAATTTATTGTAAAAAGAATATTCTTTCTCTTGCTGCTTTTGATAGGAGTTGCCACCTTTGTGTTCATATTATCCAAAATGGTACCGGGAGATGGCGTAGCGGCCTATCTTAGTCCACGTAGCTTGGCTAATGAGAAGATAGTTGAAGCTTTTAAAAAAGAATGGGGATTGGATAAACCTATAATCATACAATACGCCCATTATATGAAAAATCTATTACAGGGAAATATGGGAGTATCAATTAGAACAGGAAATGATGTATTTAGTGATTTGTTAAGATATTTTCCAGCAACTTTCGAATTGGCATCACTATCAATTATATTTGCTACTTTTTTTGGTGTACTATTTGGTATTGTATCAGCTACAAAACGAAATTCTCTATTGGACCAGACTTTGAGAGCTGTTTCAGTTACTGGTGTTTCAATTCCAAGTTTTTGGTTTGCTATTTTGGCATTATATGTGTTTTATTATAAACTGGGATGGGTTCCAGGTACTGGAAGGTTATCAATAGGTATTTCACCACCGCAACATATAACTGGGCTCTATGTCCTGGATAGCTTGATGACTGGTAATACTGAGGTGCTTCTTGACAGTATTCCACATCTGATTCTACCATCAATAGTATTGGCTTCATTTACCATGGGGCTTATTACAAGAACCACAAGGGCAAATCTTTTGGAAACATTGTCTACAGATTACATACGTACTGCAAGAGCCAAAGGCCTTGCTTCATTCCCATTGATGTATCGTCATGCTATTGGAAATGCTGCAATACCAGTACTTACTGTAATTGGTGTAGGTTTTGGAAATCTCCTCGGTGGAATGGTATTGGTAGAAACAATATTTGCATGGCCGGGAGTAGGTCAATTTGCTTTTCAATCTGTGAAAAGCCTTGATTTTCCGGCAATCATCGGTGTTTCACTGCTTATTGCATTCAACTATGCGGTTATTAATATAGTCATCGATTCACTATATGGGGTAATCGACCCGAGAGTGAGGCATTCAAGATGAAAAAATTCATGAAAATGTACAGAACAAATTTATTTTTTGCCATAGGAACAACTATCTGTATCATTTGGGTTTTCATAGCTATTTTTGCAAATCAAATCTCGCCCTTTGATCCATTGAAACAAGATTTGGTAATGAGACTGAAAGCACCCAGTAGTGAGCATCTGTTTGGCACGGACCGCTTGGGAAGAGACATACTAAGCAGAGTTTTGGTAGGGTCCAGACTTAGCGTTTCGGCGGGACTTATTACAGTAACACTTGCAGCAACCTTGGGAACCATATATGGAGGTATTGCAGGATATGTAGGTGGAGTAGTGGATGACATTATGATGCGTATCGCTGAGATGGTTTTGGCATTTCCTGCATTGATCCTTGCAATGGTTATAGGTGTGGTTTTAGGACCAAGTCTTTACAACACCTTGCTTGCGCTGGTAATTGTAGCCTGGCCCAATTATGCCAGGGTAATGAGAAGTGTGGTTATATCCATAAAGGAAAATGACTATGTAGAGGCATCGCGTGCAGTAGGTGCATCGAATTTAAGGATTCTTGTGAAGTAAATTTTGCCTAATTCAATTGGAGCTGTAATCATAGTAGCTACACTGGATATAGGTAACCAGATATTGTTTTTTTCAACACTTAGTTTCCTTGGCCTTGGAACGCCGCCTCCGACTCCTGAATGGGGAGCTATGGTATCTGATGGCATGGACAATTTTATGCAGTGGTGGATTTGTACATTTCCGGGATTGGCAATTCTATCCATGGCAATTGGAGCGAATTTCATAGGAGATGGAATAAGAGACTTATTGGATCCAAAATTGAGAAAAGAATTTTAGACTACAAAAATATAGAGGTGAATAAATGATAGAAAAAACTTTAGAAATGTTTAAAAAAAGTGACGGGTCATTAGATGAAATGATTACAATTTTTGATAAGACAAATACTCCAAACGAAAAAGTAACTTTAGGATATGCATTTTTCCCACCAGGAAAAAGAGTACCTGAAGAAGGAGTATCATGTCATGAACATGATGAATATTCCTTTATCATCAAGGGAAAAGCGAAAATAGTAATCGATGGCAAGGTTATCG
>JAUVAG010000235.1 GCA_030591825.1 Dethiosulfatibacter sp. | reverse complement strand
TCATAAATCTGTAGATAAGATAAAGTATGAAAACCTTAACTGTGGATAAAACTATGGAAACTCAAGAACTAACGTATAGAAATTACCCTGTACTTGTGGTAAAATAATGAATAAACAAAAATTTAGGAGGTACAACTATGGCAAAGGTAGTTGTTTATTCAAGTAATACATGTCCTCACTGCGTTACAGCAAAGGATTATCTTAAGGAAAAAGGCGTTGAGTTTGAAGAAAAGAACGTAACAACAGATATGGACGCAAGAAAAGAACTTATGGGTATGGGATACATGGGAGTGCCAATAATAGTTGTAGATGGCGAAGTTGTTGAAGGATTCAACAGAGCAAAACTTGACGAGTTAGTGTAGGTGCCGATATGGATTTTAATATAACACCAGGACTTAAGTTTGAGACGGAAAATATTGTTGAGCACAAGGATACTGCAGCTGCAATGGGCAGTGGGTTTGTAGAGGTTCTTTCGACTCCCATGATGATTGCCAATATGGAAGGAACTTGTGCTGCTTGTGTGAAGGATTATCTTCCAGAAGGATTCAGTACAGTTGGAACCCATGTTAATGTGGGCCACAAGGCTGCAGTTGATCTTGGAGGAACATATTTTACTGAATGCGAGCTTATTGAAGTTGACAGAAAGAGACTTGTTTTCAAGGTAAGAACATTTACAGCTGAAAAAACTATCGGTGAAGGTACTCATGACAGATTTATAATCGACGTATCGAAATTTATGAATAAATAGACAATGCAGGAGAATTAAATGATAGACAATATTGCAGATGAGATCATTATAACTGGATATGCAAAGCTTCCATCCAATATTACAGCCAGGAAGCTTTATGAAGTCATAGCTGTGGCCTTGCTTGTCAATACCCATACGGGTGTAATTGTTGAAGCCGACTGTACATTGTCAACGAATCTTGCAAAGAATTTCACTAATGACATGCTGAGAGGCAGGAGTCTCAATAATATGGAGGATATTGAATATACAATAGATACTGCATATTTCGGGTCTGCAAAGAAAGCAATCAAAACTGCTGTTCAAAACTGCAAGAAAAGGTTTGACTCACTTCTTGATGGAGAAGATTGATAAATATTTGTCAATGTGGTTGACAAGACCAAATTAATAGTATATCATGGGAACATAATAGAATATCCTATTTATTCGTGTTAATAAGATTTCCTTTTATTTACAAAGCGAGTGATGCACGGTTAATGGCATGCAATGCCTTTATTCGTGCTTTTTTTGTTCCAATTATTAATAAATATTAATCTATGTGGAGGTGTCCAGAGATGGATAAAAGAATCAGATGCAGTGAACTTAAAGACAGAATCATGAGTTCTGAAGAAGCGGCGTTACTTGTAAAAGATGGAATGGTTGTTGGTGCCAGTGGGTTTACACCTGCAGGATATCCCAAAGCTGTACCACTGGCTATAGCAGAGAGGGCTGAAAAAGGGGAAAAACTGGGAATAACACTTATAACTGGAGCGTCTGTAGGAGACGAGCTTGACGGATCACTGGCAAGGGCTGGAGTAATCAAAAAAAGATATCCCTACCAGACAAATAAATCCATAAGAGACAGGATCAACTCTGGAGAAATAGCATATGCCGACATGCACTTGAGCCATGTTCCTCAATGGATAAAGTATGGCTTCTTTGGAAACATAGATGTTGCTATCGTTGAGGCTGTTGCCATAACTGAAAATGGAGGAATAGTACCTTCGACATCAATAGGAAACTCAAATGTACTTGTAGAAAAGGCAGATGTTGTAATAGTAGAAATAAATACATCACAGCCTGAGTCTCTTGAAGGAATCCATGACATATACAGTCCTGCTAATCCACCATACAGAAAACCAATACCGGTCTTGAATCCTGAAGATAGAATAGGAATACCATATATTCCTTGTGATCCTGAAAAAATCAAGGCAATTGTTTATACTGACATTACAGATAAGACAAGAGGAGTTACACCTATTGACGAAGACTCAAAGAAGGTTTCAAAATTCATAATGAATTTTTTAAAGGATGAAATCAAGGCTGGAAGAATGCCGGAGAAGCTTCTTCCTCTACAATCGGGAGTAGGAAGTGTTGCCAATGCAATACTTGGAGGATTATGTGAATCCGATTTTGAAAACCTTGCAATATATTCAGAGGTTCTTCAGGACTCGGTTCTTGACCTTATAGATAGCGGGAAAGTAGATTTTGCATCTGCAACATCACTTACAATATCCCCTGAAAGACTTGACGATTTCTATGATAATTTCGATAAATACAGGGACAAGATAATTCTTAGACCTCAGGAGATAAGCAATAACCCTGAAGTAATAAGAAGACTTGGAGTAATTGCAATGAACACTGCAATAGAATTTGACATATACGGAAACGTTAACTCCACAAATGTAAATGGAGTAAGAATGATGAACGGTATTGGAGGTTCTGGAGATTTTGCAAGAAATGCCTACCTTAGCATATTCATCACAATGTCAACTGCCAAAAATGGAACACTGTCAAGTGTAGTTCCTTTTGTAAAGCATGTTGACCATACTGAACATGATGTGCATGTAGTTGTTACTGAGCAGGGTATAGCAGACCTTAGAGGTTTGTCACCAAAGGAAAGGGCAATTACAATAATAGAAAATTGTGTTCACCCCGATTTCAAGGAAGAGCTTATGGAATACTACGAAAAATCATTGAAGAAATGTACTCATCTTCATACACCACACGAGTTGGAAAAGGTGTTTGCTAAAAAAAACACACTGAAAACTCACTAAAATTGCACTGAGAATGCAAGTCCGAAAAAAAATAAATCATTTTTGCAATAAAACTTGCATTTTTAAATAAATAACTATATATTAACTATATATTTAGTATGATTAAACGTACTTTGGAGGTAAATTTAATGTTTGATAATGAGAAACTGGGACAATTATCAGAAGAAAGAAAGAACTGGGAAGAAAAAACTTTGGGAAAATCTCTTGCGAGAGGACCTGAAAGAAAAGAAGAATTCAAAACTGGATCTGGAGACAGCATAAACAGGCTTTATACACCTGAAGACATGACAGGAAACTTCATGGAAGAAATTGGCTATCCGGGACAATACCCTTACACAAGAGGCTACCAGCCTACAATGTACAGGGGAAGACTTTGGACAATGAGAATGTATGCAGGATTTTCAACTGCAGAAGAGTCAAACAAGAGATACAAGTTTCTAGTTGACCAAGGATCTACTGGACTTTCAGTAGCATTCGACCTTCCAACACAGATTGGATACGATTCAGACCATGAATTGTCTGAAGGTGAAGTTGGAAAAGTTGGTGTTGCAATAGATTCACTTGCAGATATGGAAATACTTTTTGAAGGCATCAAGCTTGACAAAGTTAGTACATCAATGACAATCAATGCACCAGCATCTGTACTTCTTGCAATGTATATTGCAGTTGCAGAAAAGCAAGGTGTTTCAGCTGATAAATTAAGAGGAACAATACAAAACGACATCCTTAAGGAATATATCGCAAGGGGAACTTATATTTTCCCAACTGAGCCATCTCTGAGGCTTATAACAAATAAATTCGAGTATTGTTCACAAAGCGTTCCACAATGGAATACAATCAGTATTTCTGGATA